>NZ_JBGFSM010000013.1:59502-135836 GCF_041679265.1 Autumnicola aciditolerans | reverse complement strand
TTACAGGCAAGATTAAAAAAATATCGGGGTTTGCAAACCCCGATATTTTCTACTTACACAGTTTTTGAGATAGTCCCGTTTATAAAACCAGGAATTGCATTTCTAACCAAAGTTATGCTATTTAACCGAAAATTTAAAGCTCGTATTTGAAGTATATTCCTCTCCAGGTTCCAACACCACTGAAGGAAAGCCTTCCTGATTAGGAGTATCGGGATAATGTTGAGTTTCAAAGCAAAAGCCGGTTCTTTTTTCATAAGTCCCTCCACCTTTGGCAGGTAAGCTGCCATCAAGAAAGTTCCCTGTATAAAATTGCATTCCCGGTTCATCTGTAAATACTTCCAGGTATCTGCCACTCTCTTTATCATATGCTGAAGCAGCAAATCCAATCCCGCTTCCCTGTTCGTTTAAAACCCAGCAATGATCATAACCATTACCTCTTTTAATTTGTTCATTATTTGCAGCTTCAATATTTTCTCCAATGGCATGAGCCTTACGAAAATCAAAGGGTGTACCTTCAACGCTCTTGATTTCTCCTGTAGGAATGAGGCTCTCTGTAACCGGAATAAATTTATCTGCGTTTATTTCAACTAGATGGTCTAAAACAGATTTGCTAAAATCGCCAGACAGGTTAAAGTACGAATGTTGTGTAAGGTTGATAATGGTTTTTTTATCGGTAGTGGCTTCATACTTAACATCCAGCGAATTATCATCATTAAGAGTATAAGTAACAGTAGTTTTAAGATTGCCAGGAAAACCCATTTCCATATTTTTACTTGTATAGGTAAGCTTTAAAGCATTTTTTCCTTCCACAGGAGTTGCATTCCAGACTACTTTGTCAAATCCCTTATCACCACCATGGAGAGCATTTTCCCCATTATTCAGAGGAATGCTGTAATTTTCACCATCAAGGGAAAATTTTCCATTTGCAATCCTGTTTCCGTAGCGGCCAATAATTGCTCCAAAAAAGGGATTTTCTCCGGTATAAGAAGCCAGAGAATCAAAACCTAATACCACATCTTCATAATTATCCTGTAAATCTGGTGCTGTAAGTTTGGTAATACGCCCGCCATAGGTAATCACCTGCACTTCCATACCTTTTGTATTGTTAAGTGTGTAAATCTCTATAGTCTTCCCTTCTGGCGTAGTGCCATAATTTGATTTTTCAATCACAACTTCTTTCTTTTGAGCAGATGCTTCCGCAGGTTTATTTTCAACTTCTTTATGATTCCTGCACTGCAGCAAAACTAATGCAAGACCGGCAACGGCAAACCAGGAGCGGTTAATTTGGAATTTCATGTCTATTTATTTAATTCGTTATGCTATAACAAAAGCAGCGAAAGAATCTTAAGGTATTCCAGTTGAATTTTTATTTAAATTTCTAAAATACTTTCCAGCAATATCGGTAAAATTTTGATATTATCTAATCAAAATTAAAAGCTTAAAAGAAGATACTGTTCAGGATTATACGCAATGTTTGGCTAAATTAGAAGGTAATTCCCCTGAAAATTAAAAATTTGTATTGTAAAATCTTTGGGCAGAAACTCGTAACCCTACAGTAGAAAATTTTTAGCCATTATAATAAACCGAAAAATGCCGGCAGGCTTTGTTCTCCTGAAGAAAAAAACGCCCGGCGTATGCCGGGCGTTGCTTGAACTCCATTTTCAAATTAAGAATTAGCCAAAATTCACAGTTTTAATAAAATGGTTGTTTTTGGTATCAATTTCAATGGTATATTCACCATTAGGAACCTTTTTAAAATCGATAGTCTTTGTAACCACAGTTCCTTTACCTTCTGTAGTGGCTACTAATTCTCCAAGAGCATTGTAAATTTTTACTCTTGCCACTCCTTCAGAAGGATTTGCTAAAGAAAACCTTACTTTTTTATCCTCTATTTTAAATGTAGGTTTAAAAGTAATTTCAGAGGTTTTCTCCTCCACATGTATACCTTCTTCATTTTTGGTGATCACTTTTGTATAAATGTGATACTTGTTTTCAAATTGAAGATAATATACACCCTGTGGAGCATCAGCAAGGTTGAGTGACTTCGTGTAAGATCCGTCTTCCATAAGGCCATCCTTAAAAAGCACTTTCCCCTGTTCATCCTGCAAAGATAATGTTCCTTCTTCATAAGAGTTTCCTACTTCCACAAGAAGTGTTTTCTCTTTTACCTTTACAGCCAGGTCATCTGCTGCTTTAACGTTAAAACTAATACCTAGTAATAGCGTAACGAATAATAATTTAACTACGTACTTCATAATTTTTAGTTTTAATTGTTAATAATGTTAATTCACTAATAATTACTAAAACAAATATACGCCGATATCCCCTATCCAATAAATGCATAATATGCACAAATATGTTTTAAATTATCATTAGATAATCCCAAAAATAATTGTTAGGTTTAAATACTATATATTTTAGTTAATTTTGTGCATAACTTGGCGGGAAAATGGAATTACATTATATTCAATAAAAATTGTTGTTATGGAAAAATTATCTAAACCAGCCTTCGAAAAAGTAGAACCTGCTTTTGGGAGCTCTATTACTTATAAAACTTATAATAAAGACCATCAGAATAACAGTAATACCTTCTGGCATTATCATCCAGAAATTGAACTGGTATATGTAAATGGAGGAACTGGAAAGCGGCAGATTGGCAGCCACCTTTCCTACTATCGTAACGGAGACCTTATTCTTATTGGTCCTCACCTGCCCCATTGCGGGTTTACAGACAGCCTTACTGCCCATGAAGCAGAGACAGTAATCCAGCTAAAAGAGGATTTTATGGGAGAAGGTTTTTTTGACACTCCGGAAATGAAAGGCATTAAAGCACTTATAAACCGTGCTAGAAAAGGCATCGTGTTTCATGGAGAAACAAAAAGAGGAATTGGAAAAAAAATAGAAGCTTTAAAAGAAATGAACTCCTATTACCGGCTGCTTGGCCTTTTAGATGTTTTAAAATTACTTGAAGAAGCCGAAAATTATACCATCTTAAACGCTCACGGATTTCTACTGGAAACTGAACTTCAGGATAATGACCGGATTAATGTGGTTTTTAACTTTGTTAAACAGGAATACCGGCGTTCCATAAGCCTTGAGGAAATAGCAGATATTGTTAGTATGACGGTCCCTGCTTTTTGCAGATACTTTAAAAGGATCACCGGGAAAACCTTTACCCAGTTTGTAAATGAATACAGGCTGGTGCATGCTGCAAAACTCTTACATGAAAAACAAATGAGTATCACAGATGTGTGCTTTGAGTGTGGTTTTAATAACTTCAGCCATTTTAACAAGCAATTCAAAAAATTCACCGGCAAATCCCCTTCTGCTTATCGTACAGAATTAAAATATGCAGTTACCTCATAAGGTAAATTCAATCTGATGTTTTGCTAAGACTAGTACTATTTAAGTTTCAATATAATACCAGTATAAAAAAAGCCCGCTCCATTCTGGAAGCGGGCTTTTAAATTTTAAAATGTGGAAATTTTAGCTCTCATGCATGAAGCGCTGTTTTGCCAGCAGTTCTTCTTCGGTTTCCACATGGTCTTCATCTGGAACACAACAGTCTACAGGGCAAACCGCAGCACATTGCGGCTCTTCGTGAAACCCTTTACATTCAGTACATTTATCTGGTACAATATAATAGATCTCGTCACTTACCGGTTCCTGTGCTTCTTCAGCATTCGCAGCTTTCCCGTTTGGCAGCACCACATCCCCTTCCAAATCTGTTCCGTCTGCATATCTCCAGTCATCTGCTCCCTCATAAATAGCGGTGTTTGGGCATTCCGGTTCACAGGCACCACAGTTTATGCATTCATCAGTTATTACAATTGCCATAGCTCTCTTTATTTGTAATTTATAATATAAACTAAAACTCCACAGCTTTTAGGAAATTCAATAGTTTTTCCCATTTGGAAATTTTAATTTCGCTGCACAAATTTAACGTCAATCAAATTCATAACCAAATAAGGCCATGACATTCCACGAAAGAAAATCATATTTTGCAGAACTTGGAAAATTCATGGGGAAATTCCAGGTTTTCACTGAAGAAATACCAGAATTAAGTTCTGAAAAAGAAGAATTTTTCAAAAGAATGAATCAAAAGATTAATTCCGCCATTCATCATAATGGCTGGTTTACCCGGGAAAATGTGGTTTTTGCACTTCAGCAATGGAGCCAGGCCCTTGCTCCCAGAAATCTTGAGAAATGGCTTTCCCGTTATACCATTAATACCAGGAATCCTAAAACTGTGGCGGTAATAATGGCCGGGAACGTACCCCTGGTGGGATTTCACGATTTTTTAAGCGTGCTGATGTCTGGGAATAAGATTCTAGCAAAGCAATCTGGAAACGATAAACAATTGTTGCCTCTGTTAGCCGAATACCTTGTTTTTCTAAATCCGGAATTTGGAGAATTAATTCAGTTTACAGATGATAAACTTCAAAATTTTGATGCGGTAATTGCCACGGGGAGCAATAATACCTCCCGGTACTTTGAATACTACTTTAAGGATAAACCGGGAATTATAAGGAAAAACAGAAATTCCGTAGCCATCCTTAGCGGAGGGGAACGCATGGAACAGCTTCAGGAACTAAGCGAAGATATCTTTAGGTATTACGGTTTGGGTTGCAGGAACGTATCTAAAATTTATGTCCCTGAAAATTATGATTTCGACCTTTTTTTCCAGGCCATGTACAGGTGGAAAGACCTTATAAATCATGCAAAGTACGCTAATAATTATGATTACAATAAGGCGGTTTATTTGATGAGCGAATTTAAATTGCTTGATAACGGCTTTCTTATCTTAAAGGAAGATGAAAGCTTCGGTTCCCCAATTGCCACTCTTTTTTATGAAAAATATACTTCTGAAGAAGAACTGCAGCAAAAACTTCAGCAGGAAAAGGATAAATTACAGTGTGTGGTAGCAAGCGGTTTCACTGAAAATGAGGTGAAATTTGGAAAAACGCAAGACCCGCAGTTATGGGATTATGCAGATAACGTGGACACCATGGATTTTCTCCTAAACCTCTAGCCTAAATTTGGATTTTATAAATAGTTATTCCTTTTAAAATTTAGCATCTTTGTGAGGCATCAATAAGCATTTCCTTTTATGAAAAAACACAATTTTAGCGCGGGACCATGCATCCTTCCCCAGGAAGTTTTCCAGCAGGCTTCGCAGGCAGTGCTGGATTTTGACAATTCTAGCCTTTCAATATTAGAAATTTCCCATCGTAGCAGCGCGTTTGTAAATGTAATGGAAGAGGCAAGGGAACTGGCCCTGGAACTTTTAAACCTTGAAAATAAAGGCTATAAATCCCTCTTTCTGCATGGAGGGGCCAGTATGCAGTTTTTAATGACAGCATACAATTTCTTAAACAGAAAAGCCGCTTATCTTAATACCGGCACCTGGTCTTCTAAGGCCATAAAAGAAGCCAGACTATTTGGAGAAGTTATAGAAGTTGCCTCTTCCAAAGACACAAACTTCAGTTATATTCCAAAAAATTATTCTATTCCTGAAGATGCCGATTATTTTCATTGCACCAGCAACAATACCATTTTTGGAACTCAAATGAAGTCTTTTCCGCATACAGGAATTCCCCTGGTTTGTGATATGAGCAGTGACATTTTCTCGCGGGATCTGGATTTTTCCAAATTCGACTTGATTTATGCAGGAGCTCAAAAAAACATGGGTCCTGCGGGAGCTACTTTGGTAGTTATTAAAGAAGATATTTTGGAGAAAGTGAGCCGCCAGATTCCTTCCATGATGAGCTATAAGGTGCACATAGAAAAGGACAGCATGTTTAATACCCCACCTGTTTATGCTGTCTATGTTTCCCTGCTCACCCTGCGTTGGCTAAAAGCTGAGGGCGGTATCAAAGCCCTGGAAACAAAAAATAAGGAAAAAGCAGAGCTTATCTATAATGAAATTGACAGGAATCCATTGTTTAAAGGTTTTGCCGAGATAGAAGATAGGTCTCATATGAACGCCACTTTCAATCTTACAGACCAGGCACTAAAGGAAAAATTTGATGAGCTCTGGAAAAATGCCGGCATCAATGGGCTTAGTGGGCATCGTAGCGTTGGAGGTTACAGGGCCTCTATGTATAACGCGCTTCCTTTAGAAAGTGTTAAGGTACTGGTAGACACCATGCAGGAACTGGAAAAAAACGGATAAGAAGCAGAAAAATTAACTGCTAGTAAAACAAAAAAATATGAAGATATTAGCCAGCGACGGTATCTCTCCAAATGGAATTGAAATTCTTGAAAATGCAGGGTTTGAAGTAGTGGTTACTAAGATTGCCCAGGAACAGCTTCAGGATTTTATAAATAACAATGAAATTGTTGCTGTTCTCCTTGCCGGCACTACTGTAATTGGAAAGGAACTTATTGATTCCTGTCCATCCTTAAAACTTATTGGGCGAGGTGGTTCGAGCCTTGGGAATATCCCGGTAAAATATGCCGAAAAGAATGGGATTAAAGTAATTAATACTCCTGAAGCACCTGCAGCCGCTGTGGCAGAGCTTGTATTTGCCCATTTATTCAGCGGGGTCCGATTTTTACACGATTCTAACCGCAATATGCCCTTGGAGGGTGAACTGCGATTTAAAGATTTAAGAAAAACCTATGCTGGCGGTAGGGAATTAAGAGGAAAAACGCTTGGTATTATTGGATTTGGAAAAACAGGCCGCGAAGTTGCAAAAACTGCTCTTGGTTTGGGAATGAAGGTTATTGCAAGTGATAAAAATGTAAGGGAGGAAAAAATAGTGTTGGATTTCTTTAACCACCAAAGCATTAGCATTCCTGTAACAACAGAACCTTTGCACCAGCTCATAAAATTGTCAGACTTTATTAGCTTACATGTTCCTGCACAAAAAGAAACCATAATTGGTGAGATTGAAATAAATGCTATGAAGGATGGTGTGGGAATCATTAACACTTCGCGCGGTGGGGCTGTAGATGAAAAAGCCCTGCTGGAAGGACTGGAAAATGGGAAGATCTCCTTTGCAGGCCTTGATGCCTTCGAAAATGAGCCTGCTCCTCATATTAAAGTTCTTATGCATGAAAAAATTTCCTTAAGTCCCCGAATTGCTGCAGCCACTGTGGAGGCCAGGGAACGAATTTCTACAGAACTGGCAGAAAAAGTTGTTGCGGCCCTCAGGGACAAAAAGATTTAATTTACTCCTGTAGGATTTCTTTAACGCGGTATCTGTATAAAAAGCTTTAAATTGAAGTTTTATCCTGAAAATTAAAAGTCATGGCTTCTATACTCGATATTTTAAATACCAAAACCGGAGACCAGCTTCTTGAGAAAATCACCCAAAAAACCGGCCTTAAAAAAGAAAAGGCAGTGACCGCACTGGGAATGGCCATGCCTATGATCCTTGGGGCGTTGAAGCAAAATTCAGAGGACGAGCAAGGTTCCAAAAAATTAAACGCTGCCCTGGAGTCTGATGAGCACAATGGCCAGCTTCTCAATAATCTTTCAGAACATGATACAGATGAAGTAAGCCGGAAGGGAGATAAAATTCTTGATCATATCCTGGGAGATAAGAAGGACGAAATAGCAGCGGCCCTTTCTGCAAGCCTGGGTATAGATAAAAATGTTGTGGGAACAGTTCTTAGCATGGCAGCACCGGTTATTATGAGCCTGCTGGGTAGCCAGAAAAGGAAAGATAATGTAAAAACCTCCGGACTTTCTTCCCTCATTGGCTCTGTGTTAGGCTCCAGTGCCGCCCATGATACTTCCTTTATTAACAGCCTTCTGGACAAGAACCAGGATGGCAGCGTGGTAGATGATGTTACGGGAATGATATTAGGGGGCGGAAAGAATAAGTCTAAAGGCGGCAGTATCCTTAAAGGATTTACAGGAGGTAAGTAAAATGAACATTTTTTAAAGAAGCACCAAGATCTTAATGAAGAATCTAATATACATTTTCCTCTTAGCAGCATTTATCTATAGTTGTGGCGGTAGCAGAAATTTACGTTCAGACAGAATCGCGAATGCCAAAAATGATACGGTACGTATAGCTAATGATAGCCTGGAATATGAAATTATTATTATTGAACCGGGCTTTAATCTGTTTATAAATTCTATTGCCAAACCCGAAGGTTACTATTCCCAGCAGTATCTGGAAAACAAAAACCAGTTCCTGGTGACAGAGTATAACAGCCGGGTTCGCCAGCCCCAGATATATAATCCCAATTTGTACGTTAATGAAATTAATTACGAGCCACAGATAGATTATGGCTATGAAGTAAATTATCTCCTGTATAATTACTTTGTGTACTTCAGCCGGCAGTACAATCAGCGATTTGGCGTTCCCACGCGCCTGTGACTCTTCTAAAAGCCTTATTTTTTTCCTAACATAATTTATCAAATTCATCAAAAATTATACATGAATCTTATTTCAGTTAAAAGGTAACTTCAGATAAGGAAATCAGGTTTATGAGATTTTCTTCTTTCAATATCCGTTTGATGATTACCGGGTAATTTTTCATCTGAATTACTCCGAAGCTTTATTTCGATACATCGGCATAAAGGTGCTCCCTCAAATAAAACCGGGACTTTCTCTAATAAATTTTTTCCGGATTGTGGCACAGGGAAAATTTAACAGAAGCATAAAAACATAGACCGTGTTAGACCATAACTTATTGTATGTCAGTACATAAAATGTCGTGTTTATACAAGACATCCTCAAATTTATCTTTTAATTTTGATAACTTATCCAACCTGCTGTATATATGAAAAGTCTCTTCCTCTTAGTATTTTCATTAGTTCTTATTACTGTTTGTGAACAATGCGGGAATGAAGAACAGGATTATATTTATCACCAACCTATAGAAATGAACAGGTACAGAAAAATAATAAAACCCATTCCAGTTCAAGACTGGAAAGCTATGGCAGGAGAATGCGAATAGCCCTCAAAAATTTTTCATATTACCAGCTAACTCCATTCCTATCTTTAACAATTCTTAAGGTAATTAAAACTTAAGGATTTGGCTTTTAACCACGGCTTATCTTAAATTATAGCCAAAGTACCAGTTTCCTATTTTTAGCCGCTATATAATTCCTAATTTTAAGTGATAAGAAGCTTTAAATCTGCATGGATTTTCTGCTTTTTGTATATAATATAGGAGCAAACAATCAAAAAACACTTAGAAACTTTCAAATAATGCTGGAGATAACGGAATTATCTGAAAAATCCATTAAAAAAATATTAACAAATCTGGAAGAAGAGTCCGAGACAAATTGTAAACTTCCCGGAAAAGGCCTGCTTCACATTGAAAAGGATTTGCCATATCTCATCATTTACCGCAATAAACCTAAAGACCAGGGGACAAAAAGGATGGTTATAAGCGAGGCTTCTTACCTCATTATTGGTAATAAGGATTTTGAAGCTTATCAAAAGTTCATCTACGCGCTTTCCGAGCATTTTTCAGCTAAGTTCAAATCTTATATGTTGCTTGAAATTTACGCCGGCAATGAGGAGAGTCATAAATTTATATTGAAGGGCCCCGCTAAAAAACTTCCTACCAGTCTGGAAGTTCTTCAGGAAAAATTAAACGGGATCAATAAGATCTACTCCGGTCTTTATCTTGAAGCGGAAATAAAAGATACCAAACAGCGGCAAAAAGAAGGAGATAAAGCCCTGCTCACCGTAGAAGATGCCAAAAGCAGCGGGGCGGTACTGCTGGGAATGGAAATCCCTCCTGTTTACCGTAATCAAGATGGCCGTCTTTACCCTGTGTTCTTCAGAAATTTTAAAGATTATGTGATAAAAGCATTACATATTGCACTTTTTGATTTTTTAAGAGTGCAAACCTCCAGCGGGGTGCCAAGTTATAATGCTTTGGGCAGGCAGGTGATAAAAGATAAGGTGTTTGAGATAGACCGCAAGTTATCTGCTATAGAGAAATCTTACCAGTTTCTCTGGCTGGTTTCCCCTGCAAATATCCAGGAAATAAAAGAAACTTTTTTTGAAAGCAATTTTGAGAAAGTACTGGATTATCATTACCGGCTACTCCCGGTAGACCCCGATGTACTGAAAAGAAAACTTTACAATCTTAGGATTGAAGATATTGACGATCCTGCCATGTCTTATATCTTCAGGGAAAAAAGAGAAGAACTGGACCAGCAAATTACCATGCTTGGGGAAAGAGGAACCAGAAACTTCTTTTATAACAGCATGAGGCTCCATAAAGGGGTGGAACATGAATTATGTGAAGAAGCCGAAGCTATCCTGCAGGAAGTGCCAGAGGAGGAACCCACAAAAGCTATGGATTTAATTGATTCCAGGGAGTTTAGCAGTATGGCCAGGCGAGAATTTGACTTTTTCAGGGAACAGGATGAAAATTTTAAATGTAAGGTTCATATTCGTAAAGATGTGAATGTAATGATGGTTTCGCATGGGGAACTTTATATTCCGCACGATTATAAGATGAATAAGAAAGAAGCCGGAGCTCTTATACAGCATGAGGTGGGTACCCATGTGCTTACCTATTATAACGGTAGCCGGCAACCTTTGCAACAGTTAAGCATTGGCCTGGCAGATTATGATCCTTTGCAGGAAGGCCTGGCCGTAATGGCAGAGTATCTTGTAGATGGCTTAACACCTAACCGGCTACGTACCCTTGCCGGAAGGGTTATTGCAGGTAATGCTGTGATGAATGGTGGAGATTTTAAAGAAGTGTTTCGATTACTGATAAAAAACTACGGGTTTTCTCCTGAAAGATCTTTTAATATCACCTCACGAATTATGCAGGGAGGCGGATTTTTAAAAGATATCATTTATTTAAAAGGCCTTGTGGAATTAAGGGAATACCTGCAGCAAGGCGGAGAATATGAACCCTTACTGGCCGGTAAGTTTAGCCTTAAGCATACCGGGGTAATCAAAGAATTAACTGAAAGACAGGTTTTAAAACCTGCGGCTTTAAAACCAAGTTATCTGCTCACCAAGGAAATAAATAAAAAATTAAATTTAATCAGAGAGGGGCTTCCCCTTTCAAAAATGATAAGCAAATGAAAATATGTTTTGTATTAAACGATGTCGCTACAGAAAAAAACGGCACCTCAACAGCATTAATGGCTGAAGCGCATGCACGGGGTCATCAAGTGTCCGCGATGGGAGTGGGGGATTTTAATTTTCACCATGATGCTCCAATTAGTATTAACAGCACGCAGGTACCCAAGGATACCAAAACAAAATCTCCGGCAAAATTCCTGGAAGCCCTGCAGGGCCCAAAAGCAAAGAAAAAGAAAATATCCTCTAAAGATATTGACGTGTTGTTTATCCGGAATAACCCTACTGAAGAAGATTCAAGGCAGTGGGCAGAACAGGCAGGAGTGGCTTTTGGGCGCATGATCCAACAGGAAGGAGTTTTGGTTCTTAATGATGCCTATGCCCTTTCCCACGCGTTTATAGATAAATTGTATTTTGAAGAATTGCCGCAATCTATAAAGCCAGATTCTATAATTACCAGAAGCAAGGAAGATCTTCTTGAGTTTTGGGAAAAACAAAACAAGAAAATGGTGCTGAAACCTCTGGAAGGTTCTGGTGGGAAAGATGTTTTTCTTATAGATGAAAACGAAAAAAACGTAAATCAGATCATTGAGACCATCAGCTCTCAGGGCTATGTTATTGCCCAGGAATTTCTTCCGGCGGTAAAAGACGGAGATGTGAGGGTTTTGCTTATGAACGGCCGGGTGATGGAACAGGATGGGAAAAAAGCAATTATAAGAAGAGTTGCCGGAGAAGGCGAATTCCGCAGTAATTTTTCACAGGGCGCCTCGGCAGACAGCAGTGATTTAACTGACGATATGAAGCGGATTATTGAACTTACCGCTCCAAAATTAATAAGAGACGGATTGTTTTTTGTTGGGCTGGACATTGTTAAAGACAAGCTTATTGAAATAAATGTACTAAGCCCCGGTGGCATGGAGCGCTTTAAGGATATAGGCCTGCCAAAATTTACCGATGTGGTAATTGAAGCCATTGAAAGAAAAGTGGCCTATAAGGCAGCTTACAAAGGTACATTGGCGAACCGCACCCTGGCTACGATGGATTAATTGAAGAATAAAAACAAGAATTTTATGAACGAGGAATTAAATGAAGAGATCCCGCGAATAATTGGAAAATATACTTCGGGTAAAAAAGGCCCCCTGCTTTTTGTAACCGGCGGGATTCATGGTAATGAACCCAGCGGAGTAAAAGCCCTGGAAAAGGTTTTTAAGGAACTGGAAAAAACAAGGCCGGAAATTGAAGGTACTATTATCGGGGTGTCCGGTAACCATATGGCCCTAAATCAAAATAAAAGATATATTGAAGAAGACCTTAACAGAACATGGACAGAGGAGAACGTAAAGAGTGGTAAAAAAGATACCCAGGAAAAAAAGGAAATGTTTGAAATAATAAACCTGCTGGAAAAATATCCTGAAAAGGATTTTACCAAAAGGTATTTCCTAGATTGCCACACCACCTCCTCTCCCAGCCTACCGTATGTTTCCGTACAGGAGGTAAACGATAATGATGAATGGGCGCATAGGTTTCCAACTTACATCATTAGGGGATTTAGCGATATTATCACAGGTGATATAGACCATTACCTAAGCCGCATTGGGATGACGGGCTTTGTATTTGAAGCAGGGCAGCATACAGACGTTAGATCTGTAGAAAATCATGAAGGAGTGATCTGGCTGGCTTTAAAAGAAGCCTGTAACCTGGACCTTGAAAAAATTTCCACCTATCCGGACTGTGTGAATAAATTTGCTGAAAAGAACGCCCCGGAACAAAAAACTTTTGAAATTCTTTACCGGCACGGCTTAGATGATGATGATATTTTTGAAATGCAGCCGGGTTATGAAAATTTCCAAAGAATTAAAAAAGGGGAATTACTAGCTAAACAAAATGGCAATGAAGTAAAAAGTGAATGGGACGCTTTTATATTTATGCCGCTGTACCAGTCACAGGGAAATGACGGATTTTTTGTAGTACAGGAAGTTTAAAACCGCAAGGGTGACAGGAGTGGTGGTTATTTTCTTACCACTCCTAAAACTTCTCCCGTTTGGCAGTTTATGCGCAAAAGTTCATTCCCTTTTAAGCCGTATTTCCCATTGGGCGCTTTATAGTATCCTTTTCCGCTCATAGATTCCACAATAGTAATTTCTGTCCCGTCCTCAGGATCAACCAAAGGGCTTTTACATGCCCCATCTTCCAGTTGAATTCCTGCTACTGGTAAAAACCGCTCAGGGATTGAAGCCACCTGTCTAATTTCTTTAGTTTCAAAACCTCTGCTTGTGGAACAACCCGGGAGCAAAAGACTACAAAGAAATATCGCAGCAAGTACACCTCTTCTCATATTCTTAAGGTTTAAAATAACCTGTTGAATTTACAGAAAAAATATATTCGTACCCTTGGGCAGAAGAAAACTTAATCTTCTACAAATTCTATACATACCGGGGTTTTTGCCTCAAAATTAGTAAGTTCCTGCCGTAGTTCACCAGTGTCCTTATCAATTTTGAATATAGAAATTCCTCCACTATCCTGGTTTGCAGCATATAGAAAATTACCTTCAGGCGCTATGGCAAAATTTCTAGGGGTTTTTCCGTGGGTTGGATACACCCCTATCTTAGAAAGTTTACCCTCTTCGCCAACTTTAAAAGCGCAAATGCTATTATCTCCCCTGTTGGAGCCATAGAGAAAATTGCCGTTAGGGTGCAGGTGAATATCTGCTGCAGAATTATCTCCTTTAAATTCTTCAGGTAAAGTGGAGATATTCTGAATAACCTCTAGACCTCCCGTATCATTCCTCCTAAAAGCGGTAATTGTACTGTTGAGTTCATTAATGGAATACGCATAATCCTGATCTTCAGAAAAAGTAAAATGCCTTGGCCCCGCTCCTTTTTCAAGTTCAACAAAAGCCTGTTCATTAGGATTAATTTCCCCTGTATTGGCATCAAAGTCAAAAATCCAGATCTTATCGTTTCCAAGATCTGCGATATAAATATGCTCATTTTCTTCATCTACAGTTACAGAATGTGCGTGGGACTCCTCGGGGTTCTCTAACTGAATCTGCTTATGCTCCTTAAGGCTGCCATCTTTTTCCCGGCTGTACATCATTACCACTCCTCCCATGTAATTGGCTACAAAAACATAGTTCCCACTCTGGTCTATAGCAATCTGGCAGGGAGCGCCACTTTTTGTGGAAAGCTTATTTAATTCTTTTAATTGGTAATGCTCATTAATACTATAAGCAAATATTTGGCCCACTTCTCCTTCCCGGCTTCCTGTCTCGCTTACTGCATAGAGGTTTTTACCGTCTTGTGAAACCTTCACAAAAGAGGGATTGGTAATTCTGGCTACTAACTCCCCGTACCTAAGGCTGCCGCTTTTGGGTTCCTGGTAAAGGCTATAAATCCCTTCTGCTTTACCTTCTACATGGCCTTCCATACGGGTGTAGGTACCAATAAACACAGTTTTCATATCGTCCAGCATTTCTGTTGTTGTTTCTTCTTCAGCTTTATTTTTACAGGAAATTAAAACCAGGCTGATTAACAATGACCCTGTCAGGATTTTTTTCATACGTTAAATTTTTTAAAGTGATTACAACCACCTTTTTCTTTTAAAGTAGTAAAGCATTCCAAGAAAGACAAATATCATGACTCCCCAAACTGCGAAGTAGCCATACTTCCACTGCAACTCGGGCATATATTCAAAATTCATCCCATAGATCCCGGCAATAAAAGTAAGCGGAATAAATATGGAGGCCATTATGGTAAGCACCTTCATGACTTCATTCATTTTATTGCTGATGGTGGTCATGTACATATCCATTAAGCTCCATACCATCTCCCTGTAAATATCAATATTTTCTGAAATCTGGATAATATGGTCGTAAAGGTCACGAATATAATTTATGGTCTTATCTTCAATAAGGCTATTGTCCATCTTCTCTAACCTTCCCACTACTTCCCTTAGCGGAAATACAGCTCTTCTAATACGCAAAATGGTCCTTTTTAATTCCTGTATTTCCTGCACCAGGTTTTCTGCAGAATTATTTACAAAAAGCTGGTCTTCAAAGTTTTCAATCTTATCGCTTATATCATCTATTACCGCGAAGTAATTATCTATAACCGCATCGAGCAGCGCGAACATCAGATAATCTGCACCGCTATTCCTTATACGGCCTTTATCTTTAGCTATCCTGTCCCTAACGCCGTCAAATACATCCCCGTCTGCTTCCTGGAAGGTGAGTACATAATCCTTTCCCACCACCATGCTAATATGTTCATTGCGCAAATTGCCATCGCCATTGTAATAGAGCATTTTAGCAACAATAAAAATATATTCGGGATATTCATCAATTTTTGGACGTTGCCCGGTATTCACAATATCTTCCAGAATAAGCGGGTGCAAATCATAATAGGCGCCCATCTTTTCAATTTCGGCGGTATTATTAAGTCCGTTCACATTAAACCAGGTAACATTAAGCGGTTCTTCAAATTTATACGCATCTTCGGGAGACTTGGAGGCAAACCAGTTGTATTCCTGCTTGTTATAATCTATTACTTCAAGATGAACATCAGAAATTTCTTTGTGTCCAACATAAGTAACTGTTCCCGGAATCTGATTTAAGGTCTTGGTATTCCTGGGGCGCTTCAGCGAATACTTCTTCCTGAATTTTGCCATGCTGCTTAGAAAATTTTTATAAAAGTAAGAATTATTTACAGCCATTGTGCCCGCCGGGTATTAGAATTCAGAATTACCTTAACAAGAGTGGATAATTTTAGCGTGGAAGCTAAAAGATTTGAAAGGCAAATTTTACCTTTGCTGCCATGGAAGAAACCCGGCTCTTAGAAACGTTAAAGGAATATTTTGGTTACGATAGTTTTCGGCCGCTTCAGAAGAAGATCATAGACGCTGTTTTTGAAGGTAAAGACAACCTGGTAATTATGCCTACGGGTGGTGGTAAATCCATTTGCTATCAACTTCCCGCGATTCTTCTTCCGCAGATCACTTTGGTAATCTCACCACTTATTGCTTTAATGAAAGACCAGGTGGACGGGCTAACCGCAAATGGTGTCCCGGCAGCTTACCTTAACAGCAGTCAGCAGGAGGCAGAGCAACAGGCTATTTTTCAAAAGATAGATAAAAATGAGCTTAAACTTCTTTATGTAGCCCCGGAAAGCCTTCAGTTTGTAGATAATATTATTAGTAATGGCAAGGTAAGTTTAATTGCCATAGATGAAGCCCACTGTATTTCCAGCTGGGGGCACGATTTCAGGCCGGCATATACCCAGCTTGGCTACTTAAAGAACCGCTTCCCTTCTACTCCCGTTATTGCGCTCACCGCCACTGCAGATAAAGCGACCCGAAAAGATATTTGCAAACAATTAAACATTCCTCATGCTAAAAAACATGTTGCCTCTTTTGACAGGGCAAACTTAAGCCTGGAGGTGCGCCCCGGGATAAAGCGCTTTGAGCAGATTGCTTCATTTGTGGAAAAGCGCAGGAAAGAAAGTGGAATTATTTATTGCCTTAGCCGAAAAACTACTGAAGAAATAGCGGCAAAACTTAAAGCCAAAGGTTTTAAGGCTGAAGCTTACCATGCCGGTTTAAACCACGAGCAGCGAACTAGCATCCAGGAGGATTTTATCAATGATGAAAAGCAGATTATTTGCGCCACAATTGCCTTTGGAATGGGAATCGATAAATCCAACATCAGGTGGGTTATCCATTACAATATGCCTAAAAACATGGAAGGTTATTACCAGGAAATAGGCCGCGCAGGACGAGACGGATTGCCTTCAGACACCCTACTCTTTCATAGTTATGCTGATGTGGTACAGCTGCAAAAATTTGCTTCCAATGCCGCAAATGAAGAGGTACAGCTGGCCAAGCTGGAACGCATGAAACAGTATTCTGAAGCTTTAACCTGCCGCAGGAAAATTCTGCTAAATTATTTTGGAGAGCTAAAACAGGAAAATTGCGGGAACTGTGATATTTGTAAAAATCCGCCACAGTTTTTTGATGGCACTATAATAGCCCAAAAAGCACTTTCCTGTATTTACAGGCTTAAAGAAAGGGAACCTGTTACCGTGGTCATAGATGTTTTACGAGGTTCCCAGAATGAAGCCGTACTGTCTAAAAATTACCAGCAACTACCCACTTATGGAGTGGGAAGCGACCTCTCCTGGCATCACTGGCAACAGTATCTTATTCAGCTGATTAATATGGGATATGCTGAAATTGCTTTTCATAGAAAGAACCATTTGCAACTTACCAAAGCAGCTAAAAATGTTCTTTTTGAAGGCGAAAAAGTAAACCTGGCTGAAGTTCCCGATAGAAAAGCAATGCAGATTGACAGGCAGAAAACCGCCTCTAAAACAGAAAATTCCTTATTCGAAAAGTTGAGACAGCTAAGGCTGGAGATCGCAAGGGAAGAAGAAATTCCCGCCTACCTTATTTTTAACGATGCCACGCTTAAGGAAATGGAAAAGGAACGGCCAATGAGCGATGAGGAGTTTTTGCAGATTAACGGGGTGGGAAAACGAAAAATGCAGGATTATGGCTATCGTTTTATTAAAGAGATTATAGCATTCAGTAAAGAAAAAAGGGAACGAAAATCGGCAAAAAAAGGAAAGACCTTTGAGGTCACGGGAGAAATGTATGCTGAAGGTTTGAATATAGAAGAAATATCCCAAAAACGAAAACTGGCTTCTACCACCATTTACTCTCATCTCATAAAACTTTATGATGATGGAAAGGAAATTAATTTGCGGGCATTGATCTCTGCAGCAGATTTGGAATCGGTAAAAAAGGCTAAGGCAGAACTTGACAATCCGCCGTCCCTTAAGACCTACTTTGAGTATTTTGAAGAAGCGATAAGTTATGAGGATATAAAAGTTTCTCTGAAGATTTTAGAGAAAGAGGAATAGAGATTTCCATAATATTAATCCAAATCCTTAAAGCCAACCTTATTCAGTATTAAACCTGAAGCCGGGGCGATGTAGTCCATTTGCAGGGCATCATCTCCTTTAAGACTTTGCGCTATCTGGTCCAGCGACAATTCCCCTTTTCCCACCTGCACAAGCGCGCCCATCATAAGCCGTACCTGGTGCCTTAAAAAGCCTTCGCCATGCACGTGAAATATGTAATTATTCTTCGGAAAAAAACTGGCTTTGAAAAGATCATTTTCGGTAATTTCAGCACGTTTGATCTCTCTTTCAAACTTGCTGTTTTCAGAAACCCGCACGCAGTAATTCCTGAAGTTATGGGTTCCCTCAAAAAGTTTTGCAGCCTTTTTCATGGTTTCAAGATCGAGATCAAAAACAAAATTCGCCATCATTGGGGCGCAAAACGGATGGTTTTTTTCACCAAAGGAAAACAGGTAGGCATATTCTTTAATCTTAGGATGCTGGATAATATTAAATTTGGCATCCACTTCCCTAACCGAAAGTGCGCGGATATCCTGGGGTAAATTCAGATTAAAAATCTGTAAAAATTCATCCAGGTCTTCCAGCGGTTCATTTTCAAGAAATAATTCAAAAGAAGATTCCTGGGCCGATACCATGGCATCTGTACGGCTGCTTCCCAAAATTTTGAATTTTCTGTCCGGCATTGCCCAATGCAGGGTTTTTGTAATAAGCCCCTCCACCGTTTTTAATTTAGGCTGCTTTTGCCAGCCATGAAGACGGTAACCTAAAAACTGAATTTTTATGAGGTAATAATAGCGTTTTCGCTGCAAACCTGTATTTTTCGGTAAAGATAACAAGATAATCAAGAGCAGAAAGTGACGGCAAAATAGAGGTGTATGCAATCAGTAATAATAATATCCCTATTTTTAGTCCAAGTTTAAGCCTTCCTGCAAATGAGCAAAACAATCACAGAATTACTATACCAGGCCCGCATTCTAAAATTCTTTAACTATACCAGCACGGTAAAAATTAATAACAAAGGTTTTAAGATTCCCATTATGGGAGAAATGGGGTACACAAACCTTAGTACTTCTGAACCCTGGATGACGCGTTTACTGGAAATTCTTCTCCCGCAAAGCAGTGGAAATTTTTTAGATGTGGGAGCCAATATTGGGCAAACACTACTCAAGTTAAGAAGTGTAAACCCAAAAATAAATTACCTGGGATTTGAGCCTAATGCAGGCTGTCTTTTTTACTTAAGAAGACTGATTGAAGCTAATAATATCCAATTTGCTAAAATAATTCCGGTGGGTATATCTGAAAAGACTGGGATTGGAAAATTGAATTTCTTTTATGCAGATGATGCCGATAGTTGTGCTTCCATGCTTGAGGATTTCCGAAGTAAGAAGGTTTACAGGAAAGAATATATTCCTTTATTTCATTATGAAGAGTTAATTCCTGATTTGAAGGAAAAAACCGCTTTTTTAAAGGTAGATGTTGAAGGTGGGGAACTGGAGGTATTAAAAAGTTTTAAATCTAAAATTGCCTCAGATAAGCCTTTTATCCTGTTAGAAATTCTGCCGGTTTACAAACCGGAAAATCTCGATAGAAAAAATCGACAGGATGCTATACAGGACCTCCTAAACAGCCTGCAATATTCGCTTTACAGGATTTACAAAAAGGATGGAATGTTTAACGCAATCAATAAAGTGAATGATATAGGGATCCACTCCAATCTTGAAGAATGTGATTATGTTGCTGTCCCTTCAGCTAAAACAGAAGAATTTCTTGAAAGAATTGAAGATTATAAGATAAAGATTGCGTAATTATTGATATGTCTCCTATCGGAATAGTTTTTACTCAGTTCTGAATAATTTAATTCTTCTGCTTCTTAACTTCTTGGATCAATGCTGAAGATATTATCAGGAATGAAAAGCTCTTATGCTCGCCAAATTATTTTCTTTTATTCCGGAAACATTGCGAGCCTTGCATTTCCATAAATTGTGTGGTATTTCCTCTACAACAACTTCTAAATTTTTTAAGAAAATATTATTAGTTTTTATTTTTATTTAGTTCATTTATATTCTGAATCGATATAATTTTTAAATCATCAAATAATGATCAGGTTTTTTGCGATGCTGCTCTTTGGATTATTTTGTTTCTCCGGAAACCTGTATTCAGAGCAGTTAAATAATATTAATAAAAACACCCTGGTAGAAAAAACAGAACCTCTTGGTAAAGATAATATAGCTTATAAATGGGGGCATCTGGCGCTGGTGGCGACTGCTAATGATACTGAAAAATTTAAGCCCCGTCCCACGATAACTTCCCGCTATCTGGGCCTGATCTTTACGGCGGTGTTTGATGCCTGGTCCAGGTATGATGAAAGTGCTGTTCCCGTTTATCTTAAAGATGTGGCAAGAAGGCCTTCCCTGGAACAAAACCTAAATAATAAGGAAATTGCTATTAGTTATGCGGCCTTCCGGGCCATGAATGAATATTATTATAGCGATGAACAGCTCTTCAGGGATTTTATGCTGGAATTGGGGCTGGATCCGGACGATCACTCTTTAGATCCCTCCAATCCTGTGGGAATAGGGAATCTTGCCGCCAAAGCAGTTATTGAAGCCAGGCATAACGACGGGGCCAATCAATATGGCGAGGAAGAAGGTTCTCTAGGCAAGCATTATTTTGACTATTCCGGGTATGAGCCGGTAAATACTGCCGATGAAAATGTAGATCCTAACAGGTGGCAATCCAAATATTTTTCTGATGGGAAAGGAGGAAAATTTGCGCCTAAATGCCTTACCCCGTACTGGGACCAGGTAGAACCCATTGGTTTAAAATCGGCAGACCAGTTTAGGCCGGGACCCCCGCCTTTAATTGGTTCTGAACAACTTAAAAAAGAAGTGATGGAAGTTGTGGAGCTACAGGCAAATCTTACAGGGGAACAAAAGGCCCTGGTAGAGTTTATGCGGGATGGGCCTCAATCTGTTCAGCAGGCAGGCCACTGGTTGAATTTTTCGCAGCAGGTTTCGGTAAGGGATCAACACACGCTGGATGAAGATGTGAAAATGTATTTTTATGTGCAAATTACCGCCATGGATGCCTTTATAGCTTCCTGGGAATCTAAAATGTATTACGATTTTGCCCGTCCTTTTGCACTGGTTCATGAATATTATAAAGATAGCATCATCACCGGTTGGGGCGGCCCCGAAGAAGGCATGGTTAAAATGAAAGGAACCGGGTGGCGGCCTTACTCCCCTGCTACTTTTCTTTGTCCGCCATTTCCCAGTTATACTTCCGGGCACAGTACCATTAGCGGCGCCTGCGGGGAAGCTTTAAAATTGTTTACGGGAAGCGACAAATTTGGATCTCAGGTAAAGCTGATCCCCGGTGCGCTTACAGAGCCCAACCGATTAGAAAAAGAGGTAATCCTTAAATTTCCCACCTTTACAGAAGCAGCAGAAATGGCAGGTATTTCCAGGGTACTTGGCGGCTATCATATCCAGTCTGATAATCTTGCCGGGCTAAAACTTGGGCGCGACGTGGCACATGAAACCTGGAAATTTTATCAAAAACATCTTGGTGAAATGTAAGATTTCATCATTAAATAAAAATAAGCCATGTTTCAGGAGAAGACATGGCTTTTTTAGTTGCAGTAGTTTCTTATCTGTGCTCAGGTTTAAGTATTTTAGTGCCAATGGAAGATAAAATAAAGGAGCAGCTTTTAGGATTCTGGTCTACTCCTCCCCTATGGAAAAAGGACCAATTTGGGATGAAGCAATTTCATTTTCCGAAGAAAGATAAAGAATTTAATGGGCTGGATTCTGTTTATTCTTCTCACAATATTCTTGGGAAGAGAATGGAGAGCTTTTTTAAACACCTTATTAATTTTACGCCAGATTATGAGCTTATAGCCTCCAATATTCAGATTCACAGAGAAAAGATTACCATTGGTGAGATTGACTTTTTACTGAAAAACCCGCTGCAAAAAAAGTTTTATCATGTGGAACTGGTTTATAAGTTTTATGTTTATGATCCCGAAATTCAAAATGAAACTGAGCGTTGGATTGGCCCGAATAGAAGAGATACTTTACTCCAAAAAATTAAAAGGTTAAAAGAAAATCAATTCCCTTTACTCTTTAGACCCGAGACTGAAGAGTTTCTTGAAAACCACAATTTAGATCCTTCGGAAATCCTTCAGGAGGTTTGTTTTAAAGCTCAGCTTTTTCTTCCGAAGAAATTAAAGAAGGACACCTTTTCTCATATTAACAAAGAATGCATCAGCGGTTACTGGATAAAAGCAGGAGAATTCCGGGGAGCACCATACGAAAATGCCCTTTTTTACAGTCCGAAAAAGCCAGACTGGCCTGTAGATCCCATGCACAATAAAATATGGTACTCCTATTCAGAAATTATAGAACAGGTAAACGTATTTCTTCTTAAAAAAAGGTCCCCCTTAATCTGGATGAAAACTTCCGAAGAAAATTATGAGAAATTCTTTTTAGTCTGGTGGTAATTTATTTTAGCTAAGAGAGGCTTATAAAATCGTAAACATTAATTAAGAAACATTTAGCACCAATGGCCTTCAAAGCCCTTTGAATTGGCTATAATTCGGCTTATCTTGAAAAAAGCGAATAACCATAATAAAGGAAGCTGAAAATCCAAAATTCGCTTCCTTTTCAACCAAAAAATTTTAGATATGTCAATTATAAGTCAGGAAAAATTTAAAGAAATTTCAAACTTCCATGGAGAGCCTTGCGTGAGCATTTTTCTTCCTACGCAAAGAGGCGGAAAGGAAGTTTTGGAGCAAAAATCCAGGACGCAGTTAAAATCCATTTGGGATGAAACGAAAAAGGAACTGGAAGCAATGGAGGTTCCCGGTGAAAAAATAGAGCAATTAGGCAAGCCTGTACAGGAACTTATAGATGATGCCGAATTTTGGAGACATCAGTCCGATGGTCTGGCAATATTTTCTGCGGAAGGCTTTTTTGAAAAATTTACTGTTCCCGTAAACTTTGAAGCCTATAAGTATATTTCCAAAGAATTTTACGTGCGGCCACTGGTTCCTGTTTTTAATGGAGATGAACGTTTCTACCTGCTTGCGGTAACCCAGGACAGCGTTTCTTTTTATGAAGCAACAAAACACAGCATTGGGGAAATTGAAGTAGACGATCTTACGCCTTCCCAGCTGGAAGACAGGGTGGGTTATGATTATGAAGAAAAACACAGCAAGAGTAAAACGCAGAATTCCCAAACGGGTTCGGCCACAACGCATGGATATGATGCTGCAAACCGAGATGATAAAAATGAGATTCTCAGGTTTTTCAGGGCTATAGATAAAGGCCTTCATGAAATTTTGCGTGATGAAAAGGCACCTTTGGTAGTAGCCTGCCAGGATTATTTATTTCCTATTTACAAGGAGGCGAATTCGTATAAAAACCTGTTTGATGAAGTTGTTCCTGGAAATCCATCAGATTCCGATATGCTGGGCCTACATCAAAAAGCCCTTGGAATAATGGAGCCGCATCTGGAAAAAGAAAAAAGGAGTAAACTGGAAAATTTCAAAGAACATACTCCGGAGCAGGTTTCTTCTAAAGTAAGTGATATCATTCCGGCAGCTTTTGAAGGAAAAATTGATACCCTTTTCCTGGAAAACCGGGGAGAAGTTTGGGGAACTTATAATGAGGAAAACCGTAAAGTGGAAACCGAAGAACAGAGATCTTCAAAAAACACTTCGCTAACCAACCTTGCTGCCGCCAAAGTAATAGAAAACGGAGGAGCTGTGTATTTGGTGGAACATGCATTTATGCCTGAAAAAGACGCCGGTTTAAACGCTATTTTTAGATATAGCTAGAATCTTGATTATTCAAAAACATTTGAGGGCGGCAACTGCCGCCTTTTTTGTATCCAAAATGTTATCTTTAGGGTCTAAAAAAATTAAAATCTTATATGGACACCAATCTTGCAGTATTAATTGACGGTGATAATATCCCATCAGCATATATTAAAGAAATGATGGAGGAAATAGCCAAATTTGGCAATCCTACCGTAAAACGCATCTATGGGGATTGGACCAAGCCTCACCTCGCCAAATGGAAAGCGGTGCTTTTGGAAAATGCTATAAACCCCATTCAGCAATATGGGTACACCCAGGGAAAAAACGCTACCGATTCTGCAATGATTATTGATGCCATGGATATCCTGTATTCCAACAAAGTAGATGGGTTTTGCCTGGTCTCCAGCGACAGTGATTTTACCCGCCTGGCCACCAGGTTAAGAGAAGCCGGCAAAAAAGTGATTGGAATTGGAGAAAAAAAGACTCCGGAGCCATTTATTGTAGCCTGTGACCGCTTTATTTACATTGAAATTCTTAAAAATAAGGATAAAGAAACCGAACAGGAGTCTACCAAAGGCAAAACAGAGAAAAAGAGCAATGTAGATAAAATTACTCCAAAAGTGGTAAGGCTTCTTTCCGCCACTATTTCTGATGTTGCCGATGAGGATGGCTGGGCGTTTTTGGGTGACGTGGGAAGTTTGCTTCAAAAGAAACAGCCTAATTTTGATTCCAGGAATTATGGTTTTCAAAAATTAACACCAATGATAAACTCTATAGATAAGTTTGAAATTGAATCCAGGGAAAATCAGAATTCAAGATTTAAACTTATTTATGTTCGAAATAAATAATTAAACATGCGTAGTATTAAAAACATTCATAAAGCCGAATACCGGCCAATTGCAGACCTTATTACTTATTCTCCAATGCCCACTGGAAGTATCCAGATGATTGATCCTTTTTTATTTCTTAATCATCACGGGCCTCAAAAATATCCTGCAAATAATAATGGGTTGCCTTTTGGGCCGCACCCGCACCGGGGAATGGAAACTGTTACTTTTATTCTTGACGGGGACATCGCCCATAAGGACTCCGGTGGACATAAAAGCGTGATAGAAAGTGGTGGCGTTCAATGGATGACCGCCGGCAGCGGACTCATACACGCCGAAGTTTCTTCTGAAAAATTTAAAAAAGAAGGTGGTGACCTGGAAATTTTACAGCTTTGGGTAAATCTTCCTGCAAAATATAAGATGACAGAACCCAAATATCTGGGATTTCAGAAAGATCAAATTCCAACGATCTCCCTGGATGAAGGCAAAATTAAAGGGCAGGTAGTTTCAGGTAAACTTGAAGATACCACTGGAGCGTTTGATACTTTTACGAATGTTAACCTTTCTACCCTTCATTTTGAAGAAGGGGCAAAACTGGAACTTTCCATTCCCAGGGAAAACAATATTTTCTTTTATGTAATTAAAGGAGAATTTGAGGTAAATGAAACCCAGGTAAAAGCTTTGCATCTTGCCGAATTTAATAATGATGATGAAAAACTACTCATTAAAGCAAATGCTGATAGTACCTTATTGCTAGGTCATGCAAAACCGTTTGATGAACCGGTAGTTGCACGCGGTCCCTTTGTAATGAACAGCATGGAGGAAATAGACCAGGCCTACACCGATTTTCAATCGGGTAAGATGGGTGCATGGAGTGAATAAATTTTTTGTTAGTTATAATACTCTTAAACTACCCTGTCTTTCTTCCTGATTTCAGTAAATTAAGACAAACAAAAAATAGGTTATGGATATTACTTTAGAACAGGCACAGGCAGCAATAGAGGCTGCCAAAAAGAAAGCAACAGCAATAAATGTGATGATGAACATCGCTATTGTAGATTCAGGAGCAAATCTTAAGGCATTTGTCCGAATGGACGGTGCCTGGCTGGGTTCTGTAGATATAGCTGTAAAAAAAGCCAAAACCGCCAGGTTTTTTGATATGAACACTGGTGAAATTGGAAAAATTTCGCAACCCGGGAAATCGCTTTTTAATATTGAGCATTCCAATGGCGGGCTCATTACGTTTCCAGGTGGGATTCCCATTAAAAATACCGAAGGCGAAATTATAGGCGCGATTGGGGTATCGGGGGGCACGGTAGAACAAGACCACGAAGTTGCCACTTTTGGAATGAATGCGGTGAAATAGGCATTTTAACGAAATTACAAAAACAGAAAACCCCTTCTTGCGCAAGGGGCTTTTCTTTGGTGCTATTAATGCCTTTCTTCCAGCACCTTTACCACGTCCTTGAGCGAATAGCCCTTAGCTTTTAAAAGGATCAAATAATGAAAAAGTAAATCGGCACTTTCATTTAGAAACAGCTCTTCATTATCATCTTTGGCTTCTATCACGGTCTCTACCGCTTCTTCGCCAACTTTTTGGGCAATTTTGTTGATGCCTTCATCAAAAAGTGAAACAACGTAGCTGGATTTATCTTCCCGCAATTCCGGCTCCACTTCACTCATTCTTTTTCGTTTCGCGATAATGCCTTCCAGCTGAGAAAGAAACCCAAAATTTGGTTCATTTTTTTCTCCCCAGCAGGTATCGGTTCCTTTGTGGCAGGTGGGGCCTTCAGGATTAACGCTTATTAATAAAGTATCATTATCGCAGTCATTTTTAATAGCTACAAGATGGAGAAAATTTCCACTCTCCTCCCCTTTTGTCCATAACCGGTTTTTGGTCCTGCTAAAAAAAGTTACTTTTTTGGTCTCGCTGGTTTTCAGGAATGCTGCTTCATTCATATACCCCAGCATAAGCACATTTTTAGTTGAAGCATCCTGAATAATTGCCGGCACGAGTCCGTCTTTATTTTTACTGAAATCTATATTCATTTTATTAGTTTTTATTCCTTCCTCCATATTTCCCGTTTAACTAATCTACAGTCTAAAGTCTATCGTTTAATTTCCAACTTTTAAAGCCTGACTGCAATTCCATTCTTTCGCAATTCTTTTTTAAGATCATTAATTTCGATCTCTTTAAAATGAAAAACACTGGCGGCCAAAGCAGCATCAGCTTTACCTTCTTTAAATGCCTCGGTAAAATGTTGCATGTTCCCGGCACCGCCAGAAGCAATAATGGGAATATTTAAGTCTGAAGATAATTTGGCCAGTGCAATATTGGCAAAGCCATCTTTGGTACCATCATTATTCATGGAAGTAAAAAGAATTTCCCCTGCGCCACGTTTTTCCACTTCCTTGGCCCAATCGAAAAGATCCAGTTCTGTGGGAACTTTCCCGCCTACCAGATGTACCAGCCATTTTCCATTTACCTGCTTTGCATCTATGGCAACGGTGATACACTGGCTCCCGAATTTCTTTGCCAGCTCATTTATAAGCGCCGGATTTTTTACTGCGGAAGAGTTAATGGAAACCTTATCTGCGCCATTCTTTAGCAGGATATCCACATCTTCTACGGAAGAAATCCCACCTCCAACCGTGAACGGAATATTTACTTTTTCAGCCACTCTCAACACAAGATCGGCTAGTGTTTTTCTTCGTTCTTCGGTAGCCGAAATATCAAGGAACACCAATTCGTCTGCACCAGATTCAGCATAAACAGCGGCCAGTTCCACAGGATCTCCGGCATCCCGAAGATCTACAAAGTTAATCCCTTTTACCGTGCGGCCGTTTTTAATATCCAGGCACGGAATTATTCTTTTTGTAAGCATCTTTTTTAGTATTGAGTAGTGAGTACTGAGTATTGAGCACTAAGATTTTTCTGAATGCTCAATTCTATTGCCAACTACTTTTTTAAAATAAAATCTTCCAATTCTTTCAGGCTTATTCTTCCTTCATAAATGGCTTTACCAATTATGGCCCCTTCGCAGCCTATTTCAGCCAGTTTTGGAAGCTCATCAAATGTTGAAATCCCGCCTGAAGCAATCAAATTCAGTTTTCCGATTTCTAAAGTTTCTTCTAAAATCTTTCTATAGAGATCAAAAGAAGGTCCCTCCAGCATTCCGTCTTTAGAAATATCGGTACAAATCACGTATTGCACACCTTCCTGCTGGTATTCCTGGATAAAAGGAATCAGCTCCTTTTCCGATTCTTCCTGCCAGCCGCTAATGGCCACTTTTTCATTGTGAGCATCAGCACCCAGAATAATTTTTCCAGGACCAAATTTATTAATCCAGGATCTAAAAGTTTCAGGATCTTTTACCGCAATGCTCCCTCCAGTTATCTGCTGAGCACCACATTCAAAAGCGATTTCCAGGTCTTTATCTGATTTTAATCCGCCGCCAAAATCAACTTTTAAAGATGTATTTGAAGCGATTTCTTCCAAAATTCTATGATTTACAATATGTTTTGACTTCGCTCCATCCAGATCTACCAGGTGAAGGTATTCAATCCCATGGGCTTCAAACTTTTTAGCAACTTCCAAAGGATGCTCATTGTAAATCTTTTTAGTATTATAATCACCTTTAGAAAGCCTTACGCACTTTCCTTCAATGATGTCTATGGCCGGGATGATTCTCATCTTGAAGTTGAGTTTAGAAGTTTGAAGTACGATATTTCATACTGAATTTAATTATCCTTTTCCTGTGAATCTTCATAATTCTCATCTTGAAGTTAGAGTTTAGAAGTTTGAAGCACGATATTTCATACTGAATTTAATTATCCTTTTCCTGTGAATCTTCATGATACTCATTTTGAAGTTAAAGTTTAGAAGTTTGAAGTACGAATTACTTCAAATTATTTTTTCTAGTATTATTAATTGAAGTAACTATAATAGAAACTATTTCATTAGCCTCTTTGTGCAAAGCTCTTATTTCTTCATGATTTTCTTTTAAAACTTCTAGTAAAAGTTCCAGAAAGTACATGCTTTCATCAGCTTCCTCTTCAACAATTTTAAGTTTATTTAGAAAATCAGCTGTTGATTTAGCTCTTTGTGCCGCACGATAATTGGCGCCAACAGAACTGGATGAACGAATCAATTGATTAACGTAAGCATTGTATTCCCTGGAATATGGAATTTTTGAACAAAGTTTCCAGCAGTTTATCGCAAATAGCTTAGTCCTGTCTTTTAGGTTTTGCACAGTTTATTTCTTTATTTCTAATTCCATTCTTCCAAATTCGTACTTCTAACTTCGTACTTCTAACTTCAAAAAATTCTCCAGTATTTTCTCCCCTGCTTTGCTGCTTTTTTCGGGATGAAACTGGACGCCGTAAAAATTATTTTTCTGTATAGCTGAAGTATATTCTACTCCATATTCTGTAGAAGCAATGGTTTCTTTACATTCCGGAATGTAATAACTGTGCACCAGGTAAACATATTCATGCTCTTTTATCCCTTCAAAAAGAGCCGATTTTAAATCAAAAATCTCATTCCACCCAATCTGAGGCACTTTTAGTTTATTATTGAACTTTACCACCCGGGCATCAAAAATTCCCAATCCCGCAGTATCTCCTTCTTCACAATATTCACACATTAACTGCATACCAAGGCAAATTCCCAGCACCGGTTGCGTAAGTTGTGGAATAAGCTTTTCCAAACCGGTAGATTTCAACATTTTCATGGCGCTACTGGCCTCCCCCACACCCGGGAAAATTACTTTATCGGCATTCTTAATGGTTTCCGCATCGCTGGTTAGTACGGCTTCAAAACCAAGGCGCTTAACGGCAAATTTGATGCTCTGGATATTTCCCGCCCCGTAATCTATAATGGCTATCCTCAAGCCCCCTCTTGCTCCCCCATCGGGGGAATAATCTTTATTATTGTTAATCATAATTTGATTGAAATTAAAGAAGAATTTTAACTTCTAAATTCTTATTTCTAACCTCTTACTTCTAAAGCATTCCCTTTGTTGAAGGCAAAATCATCTTTTCAGCATCACGCTTTACCGCCATTTTTATCGCTTTTGCAAATGCTTTAAATATCGCTTCAATTTTATGATGTTCATTCGTTCCTTCAGCTTTAATATTGAGATTGGCTTTTGCGCCATCTGTAAAAGATTTGAAAAAGTGATGAAACATCTCTGTAGGCATTTTTCCTACCATTTCACGCCTGAATTCAGCTTCCCAAACCAGCCAGTTCCTGCCGCCAAAATCAATCGCTACCTGCGCCAGGCAATCATCCATTGGCAGGCAAAACCCATAGCGCTCAATGCCAAGCTTATTTCCTAAAGCTTTGCTGAAAACCTCTCCCAAAGCAATTGCGGTATCTTCAATGGTATGATGCTCATCCACTTCCAGATCACCTTTTACCGTTACTTCGAGGTCCATTTGTCCATGCCGGGCGATTTGATCCAGCATATGATCAAAAAAGGCAATTCCTGTGGCGATATTCGATTTCCCGGTCCCGTCCAGGTTCAGCTTGATAAAAATATCAGTCTCGTTGGTCTTACGGCTGATTTCTGCTGTACGGTCGTTCAGCTTTAAAAATTCGTAGATCTCTCTCCAGCTATCGGTTTTTAAGGCAATACAGCCATCCAGCTCTTCTTTCTTGTTTTTTACTTCTTCGGCTCCCAAATCTTCATGAGTATCAATAAAAATTCCTTTGCCGCCAAAGTTGAAGGCGAATTCAATATCGGTGAGCCGGTCGCCTACCATGAAGGAATTCTTCAAATCATACTCTGGCTTATCGAGATATTTTTCCTTCAGCAGACCAATATTAGGCTTTCTGGTGGGAGCATTGTCTTTAGCAAAAGTGCGGTCAATAAGCGCTTCTGAAAATATTATGCCTTCATTGGCCAGAGTTTTCATAATAAAATTCTGAATGGGCCAGAAATCATTTTCCGGAAAAGCATCGGTTCCCAACCCATCCTGATTGGTCACCATAACCAAGTCATAATCCAGCTCTTTGGCTATTTTTGACAAATAATAAATGCATTCCGGGTAAAATTCCAGTTTATCCAAACTATCGATCTGATAATCTTCCGGTTCGTGAATTAAAGTGCCATCGCGGTCTATAAACAATATTTTTTTCATAGTCGAATTGTCTTTTCTGAAGTAAGATGATTAACTAATCTCCTTAAGCGCTGCTATTAATTTTCTGTTTTCTTCTTTTGTACCAATCGTAAAACGCAGGCTATTTTCACAAAGAGGCTGGGTAGTGCGGTTACGAATCACGATCCCTTGGCGGAGCAATTCCTCATATCTTTTTGTAGCATTGTCTACTTTTACCAGAATGAAATTAGCATCTGAAGGATAAATCTTTTCAATGTATTTCACTTCATCCAAAGCTTTAAATACCGTGCTTCTTTCTTCCAGAATATCAGCTATTTCCAAATTTAATACTTCTTTATTTATAATTCGGCTTAAAGCACGCTGCTGGGTAAGTTCGTTTACGTTGTAGGGTGGTTTAATTTTATTAAGAATCTGAATAATCTCTTCGGAAGCATAGCAGATTCCTAACCTGATTCCTGCCATTCCGAAAGCTTTGGACAACGTTTGGGTAACTACCAGATTAGGATATTTTTCCAATTTTTTAAGCCAGCTTTCCTTCGCGGAAAAATCGATATACGCTTCATCAATAATTATGAGCCCGTTAAAATTCTCAAGAAGCCTCTCAATATTTTCTTCTGAAAAAGAATTACCCGTAGGATTATTCGGGGAGCATAAAAAGGTCATTTTAGTGCGCTCATCTGCGGTTTGCAGAATTTTATCCACATCCGGTTCAAAGTCGGCAGTAAGCAATATTTCCCTGTTCTCAATATTGTTGATATTTGCCAACACTTTGTACATCCCGTAAGTAGGCGGTAAAGTGATCACATTATCTGCTCCCGGTTCACAGAACGCCCTAAATAATAGGTCTAAAACTTCATCGCTGCCATTTCCCAACAAAATATTCCCGGCATCCACAGCTTTAATTTTCGCCAGTTCCTCTTTAAGATTGCGTTGCTGCGGATCGGGATAGCGATTTACGTCGGTTTGAAACGGATTTTCATTGGCATCCAGAAAAACCATTGCATTACCGGTGCTCTGGTATTCGTCCCTGGCGGAAGAATAAGGTTTCAGATCCTTTACATTAGGACGTACTAAATAATTAATGTTGAACTTTTTAGGCTGCATTGATTTTCTTCAAATTTGACACTTCGTAATTAATTGAGTTTTTTATTTGCCGTTAAAAGATGCTAAGACAAATTTAGCATCACGAAACTATAAAGCCTGACATATCATCCATTTTCAGATTATCACATTTTCAAATTGATATATTAACTTAATTTCTTCAATCTTAGACTCACCGCGTTTTTATGAGCCTGCAAACCTTCAGCATCAGCCATTACTTCTATTGCCGGGCCAATTGCTTTTATTCCGCTTTCTGAAATTTTTTGAAAAGTCATACTTTTCATAAAACTGTCCAGGTTAACCCCGCTATACTGCTTGGCATAACCATTGGTGGGTAAGGTATGATTAGTGCCCGAAGCATAATCTCCCGCACTTTCCGGCGTGTAATTGCCTATAAAAACAGAGCCGGCATTTTGCACATTTTCAGCATAAAAGTCATTATTAACCGTACAAATAATAAAATGTTCCGGGCCATATTCATTAATTAGCTCCAGTGCTGTTTCCTTATTTTCCACATAGATCAACTTGGAATTTTCTATAGCTTTTCCAGCAATTTCCTTCCGGGGAAGTTCTTTTAACTGATTTTCTACTTCCTTTTCAACATTATTAATCAGATCTTTTGAAGTGGAAACCAGGATCACCTGGCTATCTGCTCCATGCTCGGCCTGGCTCAGTAAATCTGAAGCCACAAAGGCCGCGTTGGCTGCCTCATCTGCCACCACCAGTAGTTCTGAAGGACCGGCCGGCATATCTATCGCTACATTATGCCTTGTGGCCAGCTGTTTCGCCACCGTCACAAACTGGTTGCCGGGGCCAAATATTTTATAAACTTTCGGGATGGTCTCGGTGCCAAAAGTCATTCCTGCAATCGCCTGAATCCCCCCAACTTTATGAATTCGGGTGATTCCGCATAAATCGGCCGTGTATAAAATAGCAGGATGCACATTTCCCTTTGTATCGGGCGGCGTGCACAATACCACTTCCTTGCAACCCGCAAGTGCAGCGGGAACGGCAAGCATTAAAATTGTTGAAAATAAAGGCGCCGTGCCCCCCGGAATATACAATCCTACTTTTTGAATAGGGCGCTTCTCCTGCCAGCATTCTACGCCGGCAGTGGTTTCTAACCTTACCACTTCCGTTTTCTGGGCGGCATGAAACTTTTCAATATTGGTTTTAGCGAGGAAAATAGCGTCCTTAAGTTCCTGGGAAAGTTTATTTCTGGCATCATCTGTTTCCATTGCCGTAACCCGTGTTTCTTCCGGTTTAAACCCGTCAAAAAGCTCGGTATATTTTTCAATGGCCGCATCCCCGTTTTTAATCACTTCAGAAAAAATCTGGTTGACCGTTTCTTCAATATCTTCAACAGTTTTGGTTGGACGCTTTAAAATTTCCAGCCATTCTGAAGGTTCGGGATTGTATATTTTATTCATAATCTAATATTTGAATTTTCTGAAATTGCGTCTACATGACCATTTTTTCAATAGGCGCAACCAGGATTCCTTCAGCGCCACTATTCTTCAGTTCATCTATAACTTCCCAAAAGCGTTCTTCGTTTATAACAGTATGTACCGAGCTCCATCCTTCTTCAGCTAAAGGCAAAACCGTTGGGCTGCGCATCCCGGGAAGTAATTTGATTATTTGTTCCAGATGCTCATTTGGGGCATTCAGCAAAATGTATTTAGAGGTGCGGGCATTAAGTACCGATTTTATCCTGAACTGCAGCTTTTCCAGAATCTGTTTTCTTTCCGAAGAAATCTGTGGAGATATGGCTAAAACCGCCTCGCTTTTAAGCATTACCTCTACTTCCTTCAGGTTATTCTTAAACAAGGTACTCCCGCTGGAAACGATATCGCAAATCCCATCGGCAAGTCCAATATTAGGAGCAATTTCCACAGAACCATTAATGATATGAAGCTCTGCCGTGATTCCCTTTTTTTCCAGGAATTCATTTACGGTATTTGGATAGGAAGTAGCAATTTTTTTCCCATTAAGATCTTCAATACCCCTGTATTTCATAGATTTTGGAACAGCCAGTGAAACCCTACATTTCGAAAAACCAAGTTTTTCTCCCTGGATGATATCTTTGCCTTTCTCTATAAGCACATTTTCACCAATAATGGCTGCATCTACCACCCCGTCTCTCAGGTACTGCGGAATATCGCCATTCCTGAGGTACATCACTTCCAATGGGAAATTGCGTGCCGAAGCTTTGAGCTGTTCCTTGCCATTATCTATAGAAATTCCAGCATCTTTCAAGATTTTAAGGGAATCCTCATTAAGCCGCCCCGACTTTTGAATTGCTATTCTTAATTTTTCTTTACTCATTTTTTTAATTTTTCCTCTGCTGAACTTATTTCAACAATTTTAAAAAAGCAATATCTTTAATACTGCAACTGAATTATACAAAACAAAAAACCCGTTTGAATAGCTCAAACGGGTTTTAATATGGTAAAAATTACAGCATACCAAACTTACCTCGCCTGAGCGCAGAAGTAAATATGATGGTGGTGATGTAATTGATTTGCTTTCATAACCTGCACAAATCTAAACATAAAATTTAAAAAGCAAAACAGCTTTTTATTTTTTATGAAATATTTTTCTAATTGCTTCCAAGGATTACCGGCATTCCACTTTCCCCGGAGCCAATAATCACTGTTTTTGCGTTGTTGGATTTTGCTAATTCTAAAGTAGCCTGTATGCCTTTTTCCTGCAAAACCTTGTCGGTTAAAGATTCACTTAAAATCCTGTTGGCGCGTGCTTTACCTTCAGCATCTATTCGCTGGCGCTCTGCTTCCTGCTGTGCTTTGGTAAGGCGGTATTCGTATTCCAGGGATTCCTGCTCCTGCCTTAACTTTCTTTCTATAGCTTCTTTAATTGTTGAAGGCAAAGAAACATCCCGCACCAGCACCTCATTAACCTGCACATACTGCTCCCGGAGCAGGATCTGGGTTTCTTCCAGAATTTCCTTCTGGATGGCCTCTCTTTTGCTGGAGTACAATTGTTCGGGATTATACCTTCCCACCACGGCACGGGCAGCAGATCTCACTGCAGGTTGCAATAAGCGTTCTATATAAGCTTCACTTTTTTCTTTATGCAATTTGCCTAAATCTTCATAAGCCGGTTGAAACCACACCGAAGCATCAAGATTAATTTCCAGCCCGTTAGAAGAAAGTACGTTCATTTCTTCATCTATAGACTGCTGGCGCACTTCATAAACAAAAACTTTATTCCACGGGGCAACAATGTGAAACCCTTCACTTAACGGAGGTTCATCTGTAACTACCCCGCCTCCAAAGGTTTTATAAAGTACTCCGGCCTCTCCGGATCCTATGGTAACCGTAGATTTCGCCAAAAGTATAATGACGAATACTACAACAATAAATAAGGGGATTGCAATCTTAGGTAATCTTTCCATTTAAAATATTTAGTTGATAAATTTAATTCAGGGTTATCCGTTTCCTATAAAACCTGGGTAAAGGGACATGCCGCCGTCTACAAAAATAGTGGTTCCATTTACATATTCAGATTTATCTGAAGCCAGCCATAAGGCAACTTCAGCCACATCTTCCGGCTCTCCCAGGCGGTTATATGGAATTAGTTTTAAAAGCTCAATCACCTGCTTTTCATCTTTCCATACATTTTCATTAATAGCCGTTTTAATGGCTCCCGGGGCAATACTATTCACCCTTATTAACTTATTGGCCACTTCCTGGGATAAGGTCCTCATAAACTCTGTAAGGCCTCCTTTGGCAGCGGCATAATTAATATGGCCCGCCCACGGGATTTCCTGATGAACAGAACTCATAAAAATGATTTTCCCGGCAGATTTGCTTATGCCCTCCACCACGCCGCGCTTAAGAAAATAGCGTACGGCTAAACGGGAACATAAAAAAGCACCGGTGAGATTGGTTTTAATTACCAGCTCCCAGTCTTTTAATGTCATTTCATCTAAAGGAGCATCTTTTTGAATCCCGGCATTACTTACCAGGATATCAAGATTATTATATTTGGTAAAGACCTTTTCAAACATTTCTTCCACAGATTGCTCGTCTCCAACATCTGCCTGCAAAGCGAAAGCCTCTCCCCCTTCGTTTTTGATGGTATCTACCGTAAACTTAGCGCCTGCTTCATCGCTGTGATAATTCACCGCCACCTTTGCCCCGGCCCTTGCCAGGAAAATACAAATACTCTGGCCCAGGCCGGAACTTCCCCCGGTAACCAGGGCCACCTGGTTTTTCAAACTCTTTTCCATACTTCGCAATTTAAATTAAACCGGTATATTTTCTGTAAAACCATTCCCCTGCCAGAAGTAACACCAACAGGAACAGCAAATAATACCAGTCGATCAAAGGTACTGTTTTTTCATGGCTTTTCTGAAGCGGGGTAAGACCTTTATTCTGAAGCAGATCCCGGATTAAGCCTGAGGCGTTCTCTGGAAAATATATCTTTGTGCCATTAGTGTTGGCCAGCAGTTTAAATTTGTCCAGATTGGCCGAAGCAAACTGTTGCTCCACATTAAATTCTACCACCGTGAAATTGCCCGATTTTGAAAAAGCAGTATTCCCTACATTTACCTCAAAATTGTACTCTCCCGGTTCCAGATTGCCCAGATCCACTTCATAATGATTATTGCGAAGCAACAGAGGAGCTTCTATAGCTTCCTCATTTTGGGGATTGAGTTTGATGTTTAAAACGGCATTGGGGTCAAACTGATAATTTTCATCAAAGTATTGGGCCAAAATTGTAATATTAGTATTCCCGTAGTAAAAAGATTCATAATCTATCCGCAAGCGTTCCCTCCTGCTTTGAGAGGAAAAATTCTGAATTATTTCTCCGAAGAAAGTATCAAATTCTTCAAAATTCTGATTTTTAAGAAAAGATTCTGCACGCCACTTCCAGATATTTTCGCCCATTAGGAAGCCAGATCTTGAAGAAGAACCTTCAGCAATGGCCAGCAAAGGCTCTCCGGTTTCCACTCCTTCAATTTTCTGAAATAAAAGAGGTTCTACCGAATTGGATGTTATTTCCACCGTTCCAAACTGGTCAAGCAAGGGAGGAAAATCTTCAAAACCTATATCTTCAAATTGAAAATTATTAAAACCAGGATTGGGAACCGCAAAAATTTCCTGTTCCTTAAAAGCAGCATCCTTCGCCAAAAGATCCTGGTTGTTATTTAAAAAATCCCAATCGGTTTCAGTACCGGTGATGATAAAATAATCCTGATTATTTTGTTTTATTTTCTCAAAAACAGATTTAAAGTTAAGGTTTGGCTGATAGATAATAACCAGTTGATAATCATTTAAATCAACATCAACATCGTCTAAATATTTTATTTCTGCCTGTCGCTGTTCATTGGCTTCAATAGATTTTTTGAGGGCTCCAAGATCGGGATGAGGAGTGGTGGCAAGAAGAAGAACTTTAGTACGTTCATCTATGACTTCAACCGCAAATTTTTCAGAATTATTGATCCTGTTCTTTTCAGTAGCAGCAGGAATAACTTCAGCTTCATAGATTAATGCTCCAAGACGCGAAGCAGGCAAAGTAGTATGGACTACCGCAGAATTATTTTCCGCAGTAAATTTGAGATTTTCAGTATATAAAACAGTTTCTCCTGAACGGATCTCAAATCTTGTTTCCAAAGGTTCTTCCCCGGAATAATTGATTATGGCCTCTATGGGAAAGCGATTGTTCAAAAAGGCATAGCGGTTAACATTTAGAGCTGCCAGATCGAGATCCAGAAAGCGGGTGGTGTCCCCAACCAATACAGGAAAAAGGGAAGTATTTCCTGCCGATTTAAAATAGCTGAAATCGCGCCCGATGTTCTGGTTTCCGTCTGAAATTAATACCAGTGCAGAATTGGCATTTTTATTAATTTCATCCAGCTGGTTTAATGCTGAGAAAATATCGGTTTGTGGCTCGTTGAAATCCAGGCCTGCTTCTGCAGAAAGGTTTTTTCCAAAACTGTACTGCTGAATATTAAAACGCTCCTGAATTTCTTCATTTTCTATAAGTCTTTGAACAAAATCGCGCAGCGTAGCTTCCTGCTCAAGTTTTGCTATAGATCCCGAATTATCTATGGCTAATAAAAGATCGGGCTTTTCAATGCTGAAAGTAGTAGAGCTTATTTTGGGATTAATCAGTAATAATAACAACGTAAAGATGGACAAAAACCTGAGAAAAAAGAAAATGTAGGCGGTTTTCCCCTTCCTTCTATTCTTGTACAGGTACTGAAAAAAAGCAAACCCCAGCGCAAAAATAACGGCCAGGGTTATATATAAAATATCGCTAATTATCATTGGAAGTACGAGGTTAGAAGTACGAGGTTAGAAATGCGAAACCTAAAGTGCTAAGTGCAAGGTTAGAAATGTGATTTCCGGAACTCATACAACCTTTACAGTAAATTTTCTTCTGCATTTCTTCATTTCATTTTTTTAAATATTTGCACTTCAAGCTTCTAAAGGCTCACTTCTTAAGTAAGCATGCCGCCATTTACATGAAGTACCTGCCCGGTAACATACGTACTCAAATCACTGCCGAGAAAAACACAGGCGTTCGCAATGTCTTCAGGCGTGCCTCCCCTTTTTAACGGTATGGCATCCCTCCAGCCCTGCACCACTTTCTCATCAAGCTTCTCCGTCATTTCGGTTTCTATAAAGCCGGGTGCAATTACATTGGTACGGATATTACGCGAGCCTAGTTCCAGGGCCATAGATTTAGAAAACCCAATAATCCCTGCCTTTGAGGCCGCATAATTGGCCTGACCAGCATTTCCTTTAACTCCTACAACAGAACTCATATTAATAATGCTGCCGCTTCTTTGCTTCAGCATCGTACGCTGGATGGCTTTGGTCATATTAAAGATGGACTTCAGGTTCACTTCAATCACCTGGTCAAAATCTTCTTCGCTCATACGCATAAGCAAATTGTCTTTAGTGATCCCGGCATTGTTCACGAGAACATCTATAGAACCAAAATCTTCAACTACCTCTTTTATTAATTTCTGGGCCTCTTCAAAGTTAGCGGCATTAGATTGATAGCCCTTTGCCTTTATTCCCATTTCTGAAAGTTCCTTTTCAAGCTCTTCTGCAGCTTTAGCGGAAGAGGCGTATGTAAAGGCCACATTTGCTCCATGTTCAGCAAAAATCTTCGCAATTCCCCTTCCTATTCCACGGCTTCCACCGGTGATAATTGTATTTTTTCCTTCTAAAAGTTTCATGTATTTGTAAATTAGAGTATACGTATACTAGTTTAACTTCAAATATAGCAAAAGCTAAAAGGCCTGAAATAAAAAATCCTTCTGAAATGGCTATTTTAACCAATTCTCAGAAGGATTTGATGTATAGAGTATGAGTGAAATTATCCTTTTAAAACTTCTGCTACTTTTTTACCTATTTCCGCAGGAGAATCTACCACGTGAATTCCGTTTTCTTTTAAAATTGCCTTTTTAGCCTGGGCTGTATCTTCGCTCCCGCCAACTATGGCTCCTGCATGGCCCATGGTTCTGCCGGCAGGTGCGGTTTCCCCGGCGATAAAGCCTACAACGGGCTTTTTATTGCCATTTTCTTTAACCCATTTAGCGGCATCGGCTTCTAATTGTCCGCCAATCTCGCCAATCATTACAATACATTCGGTTTCAGGATCATTCATTAAAAGTTCCACTGCTTCTTTGGTTGTGGTTCCTATAATTGGGTCACCACCAATACCAATGGCGGTTGTAATTCCCAAACCTTGTTTTACTACCTGGTCTGCCGCTTCATACGTTAATGTACCAGATTTTGAAACAATCCCCACTTTTCCTTTTTTAAATACAAATCCAGGCATAATTCCCACTTTCGCTTCTTCGGGAGTAATTACGCCGGGGCAGTTAGGCCCAATAAGGCGGCAATCTTTATGTTTTATATATTCTGAAGCTTTCACCATATCGGCTACAGGAATACCTTCAGTAATAGTAATAATTACTTTAATTCCGGCATCGGCAGCTTCCATAATCGCATCGGCTGCAAAGGCCGGCGGAACAAAAATTATAGAAACATCTGCCCCGGTTTTTTCAACAGCTTCAGAAACTGTATTAAAAACTGGTTTATCCAGATGTTCGCTTCCGCCCTTACCGGGAGTTACCCCACCAACAACGTTAGTCCCGTATTCTATCATTTGACCTGCATGAAAGGTACCTTCACTTCCGGTAAACCCCTGCACTATTATCTTCGAATCTTTATTTACTAAAACGCTCATAAATATGTATTGATTTTAATCGATAGCAAAAGTAGGTTTTTAAAAATAAAGTTTAAAGCCTTTTAAGAAGTTTATTGAGTAAAAGACCTGAATCACGCGGGGTTTTCAAGCCGAATTTTTTCGTAACAGTAAAAGTTTAGCGAAAAAAGAAGAAAGAATGATTACTACCGTTATTTGCGATAATTACAGCCTTTTTAATGCCTTTTCCGGCAAAGCAAAAGCCGGCAATTGTACCGGCTCTTCCTTAAAAAATTATAATCTCACCACAGTAATTTACCTAATGGAATCCCTGATAATGCGAAAAACAGAATCCCTGCGCATAAGCATTTGGCGGCGTCTTTTTTCCAGTTCCTTCCTTCGCTCTTCCATTTGCGCGCGCATATCATCACTTATTTCCATCCTACTCTGCAATTCCTGCTGCCTGGATTTAAACTCCTCCTGCCTTTCTACAAATTCTTCCTGTCTTTCCTGCATTTGCGCTTCTCTTTCCTGCATTAGCGCCATCCGTTGTTCCAGCCTTTCCTGCAGGCGTGCACTGTCTTTAGAGAAATTTAGCTGCATGGCTTCAGACCTTCTTTTTTCAAGACGAAGGCTATCTGGTGCCGGTGGAGCAGGTGGAGCAGCAGGTGCTGGAACATTTGTTTTTTCCATTGCAGGAGGTGGTGGCGGTGTGGGAAGTTTTTCATGTGGCGGCTCTGGAGGTGGCGGCGGTAATAAACTTCCTCCTTTAATCTTTGCGAATTTTGTTTTTAAATACTCCTGATTTAATTTTTTGAGAAAGCTTTCTTCTGCATTGGAGATGGAAATATTCAAATTTGTATTTTTAATCTCCTCTTCTGTCCAGCCCTCGGTAACTTCATTTAATTTATTGCTGAAATTTTTAAGCCTGGCTTTTTCACCATTCAGCATAACATTTTCTCCGCTTATTAAAATAGAGATGGATTTTTCTTTTTGCTGAAGAAAACTTTTCATAGAAACCTGCTCTATGGGTTTTGGATGAAGCAAACTTTTATCTGGGGCTTTTCCTGTTTTAGCTGAAGGTTTTGCTACAATTTCATTATTAAATAAAAACAGGCAAAGGGCAATTACTAATGGCAGAAGGCTTAATCTTGCTGCCATTCTTTTTTCTGAAAATGGTTTTGAAATCATAAGTATTCGTTTTTTGACCTGGCGGCCCGGCTTTTCTTTAAAAATTTTCTTGCCGAAAATCGTCAGGCGGGTTAATGAATGATTAAATGCACTCGACATTGCGTTGTGATGAGCACCTGCCGAGTAATGAACTAAAAGTTGGGAGTAAGTGAGTATGTGATGATCTTTTGCGATTACACTTGCATCTGCAAGAAATTCGTGGTTTACCCTGATAGACCTTTTATACATGATAAACAAAGGATTAAACCAGAATATAATTTGAAGCACTTCTACTAAAAGGATATCCCAGGTATGTTTTTGCAGCACGTGTGCCTGTTCATGCTGTAAAATTTCAGGCGCAATTTTATCTTCTTCAAAATCATTTTTATTCAGAAATATATATTTTAAAAAGGAATGCGGTGCGGTTTTCTTCCGAAGTAAAACATTGGTATATTTTGCTGAAATCACTTTCCTGTTAAACCTGATTTTATTTCTAAACTGAAGCAGGTTCCGCAGAAACCTAAAGCCAAAAACTGAAAATCCTATCATGTAACCCGCCCATAGGATATACGGAAAAAAATCTGCCGTGCTCCAAACCGACTGCTGAATATTGTTATTTTCGGCAGCCTTTATAAAAACAGCCTCTTTCTGAATCTGAGCAGGGAGCTCTATGGCTTCGGTTTCATAAGAAATAGTAATTAAAGGAATGCAAAGAGATAACAGCATTGCTCCCAGGAGGTAGAACCTTTTAAACTGGTGCATTTTTTCATTTTCCAGCGCTAATCTATAGAATGAAAAAAGCAACAGAAGGCATAGCGTCGATTTTAGAAGATAAATAATCATGCTTTCTTCCTTTTAATTTGTTCCTCTATAAGCTGCCGTAAATCTTCCAGTTCGTCCTGGCTTAAATTGGATTCTTTGGTGAAAAAAGAAGCAAACTGAGAGGCTGAATCATTGAAAAAATTCTTGATAAGGCCATTTACCTGCTTAGAGAAATAATCTTTTTTCCTTACCAGCGGGAAATATTCCCGGGAACGGCCATATTGTACATAATCCACAAAATTTTTGTCCTGCATGCGCTTTAGCAAAGTGGCAATAGTGGTTGTTGCCGGTTTGGGATCTGGATAAGCCGCAATGAGCTCTTTCATAAAAGCTTTTTCCTTCTTCCAAAGGATCTGCATAAGTTGTTCTTCTGAATTTGAAAGCTGCATTGTTCTACAGAATTAGAATTTACTCTACAAATGTAGAATAATTTTTTAATTCTACAAACATAGAGTGAATAAAATTAAAAAATCCCTGTCTGGTTATGACAGGGACTTATGATTTCGAAAACTGTGGTACGATTAGTCGGCTAACTGGCTTATCTGGTGGCCATTTTTAAGCTTATTATTTTCTATTTGCCAGATCGCCATGAAGTGCGCTAACGGAATTTCTTCATCGGGATTTTCGATAGTGCTTACGTAATAAGTAAAATTAATTACCACTTCTTCACCCTCTTGCAAAATGTTCTTAACTTCAATACGCAAAGATTCATAGGAATCGGCCATCTCAGCAGCAAAGGCCGAAATGTCTTCATACCTCATCAATCTCATCCCCGTACTGCTATTCCAGGTAAGTTTGGCATCAGGATGCAGGTATTTTGTAATAACATCGGGATCTGTATAAAAGCATTCATAAAATTTTTCTATGGTTTCTTTTCCCTGTTTACTCATATCTGCTATTTTATTTTATCGATCAATTTAGGCAATTGTCGCAAGAGCGCCAACTCTTTTAATTTTGCACGGGATTCCATCGCTGGATTGCCGGTATAAATTTTTCCTTCCTGGGTAGATTTGGTAATACCGGCCTGCCCCATCATGACACCGCCTTTTTTTACAGTTATGCCACTGCGCATTCCAACCTGGCCCCAAACTGTTACTTCATCTTCAATAATTACCGCTCCAGCAATACCAACCTGGGAGGCAATTAGGCATTTTTTTCCAATTACCGTGTCATGGCCAATCTGTATAAGGTTATCCAGTTTTGTACCTTCCCCAATGGTGGTATCCCCGGTGACTCCCTTGTCTATAGTACAATTGGCACCAATATCTACGTTGTCTTTTATCACCACCCGGCCGCCGGACTTTAATTTATCAAAACCCTCCGGCCTGTTTTTGTAGTAAAAGGCGTCACCGCCCAGGACGCTGCCGGAATGTATCGTGACATTGTTGCCAATTATGGTATAATCATAAAGGCTTACGTTGGCATGAATAAGGCAATTATTACCAATTTCCACATTATTTCCAATAAAAACGTTAGGCTGGATAATTGTCCCCTCTCCTATTTTTGCTGAAGAAGCTATGTTTTGCCCTGACTTCTGAAAAGGCCTAAAATATTCGGTAAGCTTATTGAAATCCCGGAAAGGATCATCGGAAATTAGTAATGCTTTTCCTTCAGGACATTCCACTTCTTTATTAATTAAAATAATGGTTGCGGCGGAATTCAGCGCCTTGTCATAATACTTTGGATGATCCACAAAAACAATATCACCGGGCGTGACCACGTGAATTTCATTCATTCCTTCCACAGGAAAACCTTCATCCCCCACATAATTGCAGGAAAGGATTGTGGCTATTTGCTTAAGCGTATGTTTTTGCTGAAATTTCATGATAGACGGTAGTCGTTAGACGTTAGAATTAAAAACTATAGGTTGTTGGGATACTCTTTTAATTTTATGCAAACATTCATTTTTCATTTAAATTAAGGAAAAAACCACCCCGGCCTGTGGCCACCCCTCCTTAAAAAGGATGGGAGCTATTTTTGTTATATTTAAATGTCCTGGATTTCCATTGTCAATTTTCCATTGTCAATTCTTTTCCACTTCTGCCTTCGTCCTTCTTACCTCCTACTTTCCTTTAACTACTCCTTCATACGTTCTTTATACGTACCTTTTTCGGTTTCGATCTTGATTTTATCACCTTCATTTATAAATAGCGGCACATTCACTTCTGCTCCTGTCTCCACAGTTGCCGGTTTGGTGGCATTTGTGGCAGTATTCCCTTTTACGCCCGGCTCTGTATGAGTGACCTCCAGAACAACGCTTGCGGGCATTTCAGTAGAAAGAGGGATGTTATCCTCAGTATTGATTAATACGGTAAGTATTTCTCCTTCTTTTAAAAGCTGGGGCATATCCAGGGCATTTTCGGTTAGCCTGATTTGCGTATAATCTTCTACATGCATAAAATGATAAAATTCCCCATCATGGTAGAGGAACTGGTATTTATGCGTCTCCACCCTCACATCTTCTATTTTATGTCCTGCGGAAAAAGTATTGTCCACAACCTTTCCGGTAGTGACACTTTTTAATTTTGTACGAACAAAGGCAGGGCCTTTCCCGGGTTTTACATGAAGGAATTCTATAATTTTATAAATATCATGATTGTACCGAATGCACAATCCTTTTCTAATATCACTAGTACTTGCCATTATCTATTTTAGTTTGAGCTGAAGTATCCTTTCATGATACCTCTTTGTGAGTTTTTAATAAATTCCAAAATTTCATCCCTTTCTGCGCTTGCCTGCATTTCTGCTTCAATTATAGCGACAGCCTGGGAATTGTTATAATTCTTTTGATACAAAATGCGGTAAATATCCTGGACTTCCCTGATTTTTTCTGTAGTAAAACCTCTTCTTCTCAGCCCAATGGAATTAATACCCACAAAAGAAAGTGGTTCCCTTCCGGCCTTTACAAATGGGGGTACATCTTTACGTACCAGGGACCCGCCCGTTACAAAAGCATGGTTTCCAATACTACAAAATTGCTGAACTGCCGCCATACCTGCGAGTATTACATGTTCCCCTACATTAATATGCCCGGCCAGCGTGCTGTTGTTTGAAAAAATACAGTTATCTCCCACAATACAGTCGTGGGCGATATGGCAATACGCCATGATCCAGCAATTTTTTCCAATTACCGTTTTCATCCGGTCTGAAGTACCACGGTTAATTGTTACACATTCCCTGATGGTGGTATTATCCCCAATTTCGGTTACTGTATCTTCATCATTAAATTTTTTATCCTGAGGGATCGCAGAAATTACTGCGCCGGGAAAAATATTGCAATTTTTACCAATCCTGGCCCCTTCCATTATAGTAACGTTAGAACCAATCCAGGTTCCCTCCCCAATTACAACATTGTTGTGTATAGTTGTAAAAGGTTCTATGACCACATTTTTGGCGATTTTGGCACCAGGATGCACGTATGCTAAAGGTTGGTTCATAAATTCTTTTATTTTGATTTTACAATTTGTGCCATTAAAACAGCTTCAGTCGCAATTTTTCCATTTACATAAGCGTATCCCTGCATCTGGCAAATTCCGCGGCGGATTGGCGCCAGGAGCTCCAGTTTAAAAATAAGGGTATCTCCGGGAACTACCTGTTGCTTAAACCTTACGTTGTCTATTTTCATAAAATAAGTAAGGTAATTCTCCGGGTCCGGCACCGATTTTAAAGCAAGAATCCCACCGGTTTGGGCCATAGCTTCTACCTGTAATACCCCTGGCATAACCGGTTTCCCTGGAAAATGTCCCACAAAAAAGGGCTCATTCATGGTCACATTTTTCATTCCCACCACCGAACTTTCGGTTAACTCGTAAATTTTATCTACAAGTAAAAACGGGGAACGGTGCGGCAAAGTATTCATGATGTCTATAACGTCCATCAATGGCTTCTGGGAAAAGTCGATTTTTGGAGCATTGTTCCTTTTGGAATCCTTGATCTTTTTGGCCAGTTTTTTTGCGAATTGTGTATTTACATGATGTCCCGGTTTATTGGCAATTACCTTACCTTTTATTTTAGTGCCCACCAAGGCAAGATCGCCAAGCACATCCAATAACTTATGCCTGGCAGCTTCATTAGGATAATGAAGCGTTAAATTATCAAGAATACCATTTGGTTTTACGGCAATTTTATCCCTTTTGAATGCATGCCTTAATTTTTGAAGTGTCTCCTCTCCAATTTCTTTATCTACGTAAACAATAGCGTTGTTAAGATCTCCACCTTTTATAAGCCCATGTTCCAGTAGAGCCTCAAGTTCATGTAAAAAACTGAAGGTGCGGGCATTGGCTATTTCATTCTTAAACTCCTTTAAATTAGAGATACTGGCGTTTTGAGTTCCTAAAACTTTTGTTCCAAAATCCACCATTGTAGTCACCTGGTATTCTTCTGCAGGCATCACTATAATCTCGCTTCCGGATTTTTCATCATGATAGCACATCACCTCGTCTACCACGTACTCCTCTCTTTCAGCTTCCTGCGCTACTACTCCCGCTTTTTCCAGGGCTTCCACAAAAAATTTAGAAGACCCGTCCATAATTGGAGGTTCTGATGCATTGAGCTCTATAATTAGGTTATCTATTTCCAAACCCACACAGGCAGCCAGCACATGTTCCGAGGTTTGGATGCTCACCCCGTTTTTTTCCAGGTTTGTTCCCCGCTGGGTATTAACAACATAATTAACATCGGCCTCAATTACCGGGCTTCCTTCAAGATCTACCCTTTTAAAAAGATATCCTGTATTTTCCTCAGCCGGTTTAAAGGTAAGAGTTACCTCCTGCCCTGTATGCAGCCCCACCCCTTTAAGGGAGACTTCATTTGCAATGGTCTTTTGCTTTGACACCTTTTCAGCCATTATTTTTCAGTTTTTTTTCCAGTTGGTTTAGCTTATCTATCGTTTGAGATAAATTTTTAAAATGTATATAAGATTTATTGTAGTTGCTATATCCTATTGCAGGGGAACCCTGTAGCATTTCATCATCTTTTATATTGCGTCCTACCCCGGATTGTGCCTGGATTTTTACCCGATCTCCTATAGTAAGATGGCCCGAAATCCCCACCTGACCACCTATAAGGCAATTTTTCCCGATTTTGGTGGAACCGGCTATTCCGGTTTGTGCTGCAATAGCCGTATTTTCACCTATTTCCACATTGTGGGCAATCTGGATCTGGTTATCCAGTTTCACACCCTGCCGCAATATTGTGGAACCCAGCGTGGCCCTATCTATAGTTGTAGCTGCCCCAACATCTACATTATCTTCAATAACCACATTCCCTATTTGAGGCACTTTACTGTACACTCCATTCTCATCCGGGCTAAAACCAAAGCCATCGGCTCCAATTACCGCTCCGCCATGGATCGCACAATTATTACCTATAATGGTTTCAGAATAGATCTTTACCCCCGCAAAGATAGTTACGTTATCTCCAATCTTCACGTTATCGCCTATATATGAGCTAGGATAAATTTTTACATTATCTCCAATTTTTACATTTTCTCCTATATATGAAAAAGCACCAAGATAGAGTTTCTCCCCGTGGTTTACAGTTTCTGAAATAAAGCTGGGCTGCTCTATTCCGCTTTTATTGAGTTTAATTTCATTATAGTAAGCCAATAAAGTTGAAAAGGCCTTGTAAGCATCCTTTACCCGAATAAGGGTGGTATGCACTGGCTGATCTACTTCAAAATCTTTATTTACAATAGTGATAGAAGCATTGGTCTTGTAAATATAGGAGGTGTATTTAGGATTGCTAAGGAAAGTAAGTGAACCTTCTGAACCTTCTTCAATTTTGGCCAATTCAGAAACCTCGGCTTCAGGATTTCCTTCCACTTCCCCTTCCAGTATCTCTGCTATTTGTGCTGCTGTAAACTTCATTCTGGCAAAAGTAAAAAAAATGCGCTAATCTTAAGACTTAGGATAACAGATATAATATTTTACCACGGTTTTGGATAAGGCTTTCAAATTTAATTGGTCTGAAACCTTAATAACGTCATTAATTTTGCCGTTTTTATGAAGAATATTGATGTTGTTCTTTTCCTTTTTATATGCCAGATTCGTTATTTCTCCACTAAAAACAAAGTAACCGGCTTCATGAGCGGTAAGTGAATGCTTCTTCTGAAGCAGCTGTTTATGCTTTTCAATTTTTTGAAGCGAAGGCTTCTTTTTCTTGATTTTCACCTTCAGCAAATCCCTGTTAATGATCATACTGCAAAGGTTTCGCAGTACAAAATCTTCGCATTTTACCCACTCTTTCATTGCGCATACCACATCATAATCATCAAGCCGGGCAAATTCAGCTAAAACTTCTTTTGTAAAGCTTTCGCGGCTAATTTTTCTCTCCAGAAAGAAATTTAGGGCTGAACTGGATGCCACTTTATGCCCATTTTCAATTAATTCTTTGGCACGTCTTAGAACCCTTATTAACAATTGCTCTGCCACAAGGCTGGTTTTATGTAAGTAAACCTGCCAGTACATTAGCCTTCTGGCCACCAGGAATTTTTCTACGGAATAAATTCCTTTTTCCTCTACCACCAGTTCATCATTTACCACATTAAGCATGGTAATTAGGCGTTCGCTGTTAATGTTTCCTTCCGCGGCACCAGTGTAGAAACTATCCCTTTTAAGGTAATCCAGCCGGTCCATGTCCATTTGGCTGGAAATTAACTGGTTCATGAAAGGACGATTATATTCCCCTTTAAACATGCTGATGGCCAGCGTTAAACTTTGGTTAAAATTACAGTTCATTTCTTCCATAAAGAGAAGCGAAATGCATTCGTGATCTACCCCTTCCACAATACTGTGTTCCATCGCATGAGAAAAAGGGCCATGCCCTATATCGTGCAATAAAATGGCAATCTGCAGGGCTTCCTCCTCTTCTTCAGAAATTTTAACTCCCTTATATTTAAGCATCCGCACCGCCTTTTGCATTAAATGCAGGCAACCCAGGGCATGATGAAACCTGGTATGATGTGCACCCGGGTACACCAGGTAAGAAAGGCCCATTTGAGAAATCCGGCGCAGCCGTTGAAAATAAGGATGCTCAATAAGATCAAAGATCCGCTGGTTAGGAAGGGTAATAAATCCGTAAATTGGATCGTTTAATATTTTGAGTTTTGTTTGTGAAGCCAAGCTTTATAGTTTAGTATTACAAATATACATATTGAAGCCTATAACAGGCATTTGTTGAACCGAAAAGCCGCATAAGCAAAAAAGGCTGTAAATATTCTAAAATGAACAACATCAAAATACTTTGGGTAGATGACGAAATAGATCTCTTAAAACCACATATCATATTTCTGGAAAACCGGGATTACAAGGTTACCACCTGTAAAAGCGGGACTGAAGCCCTGGAGAAGCTGGAAGAGGAGAGTTTTGATATTGTTTTTCTGGATGAAAATATGCCGGGCCTTACCGGCTTGGAAACTTTATCTGAAATTAAGGAGAAAAGCGAGAACCTTCCTGTAGTGATGATCACCAAAAGCGAAGAAGAATATATTATGGAGGAAGCCATTGGCTCCAAAATAGCCGATTACCTTATAAAACCGGTTAATCCAAACCAAATCCTGCTTAGTATCAAAAAAAACCTGGATCTGTCCAGGCTGGTTTCTGAAAAGACAACGTCCAGCTATCAGCAGGAATTCCGTAAAATCGCTATGGACCTTGCGCAGGTTAACACATTTGAAGAATGGGCTGATATGTACCAGCGCCTTACCTATTGGGAACTGCAGCTGGAAAATATTGAAGACAGCAGTATGAGGGAAATCCTGGAATCCCAAAAGCAGGAAGCAAATACCCAGTTTTGTAAATTTATTGATAAAAATTACGCCGCCTGGTTTTCAAGAGATGCCGAAGCTCCCATTATGTCTCATACGCTATTTAAAAAAAAGCTGGTGCCCGAATTGAGCAAAGAGCAGCCCACGCTTTTAATTGTGGTGGACAATTTGAGGTATGACCAGTGGAAAGCCTTTGAACCTACAGTGAGTAACTTTTATAAAAAAGAAAAAGAAGCCCTCTATTACAGTATTCTTCCTACAGCAACCCAGTATGCCCGTAATGCCATTTTCTCCGGACTAATGCCGGGCGATATGGAAAAGCTTTTCCAGCAATACTGGAAAAATGATACCGATGAAGGGGGGAAAAACAATTTTGAAGAAAATTTTCTACATGAGCAAATCAAGAGACTGGGTCTGGATTATAAATATGAATATCATAAAATAAGCAGTTTAAAAGCAGGAAAAAAACTAGTTGAAAATTTCAAGACCCAAAAGAGCAACGACCTTACCGTGGTAGTTTACAATTTTGTGGATATGCTTTCCCACTCAAAAACAGAAATGGAGGTTATCAAAGAACTTGCCTCCAATGATAAGTCTTACAGATCCCTTACCCAAAGCTGGTTTAAAAACTCTCCGCTACTCGAGATTATCCAGCAGGCACAACAATTAGGCTTCAAACTTATCATCACTACAGACCATGGTACCATAAATGTAAAGAACCCGTCCAAAGTAATAGGAGACAAAGAAACCAGCTTAAACTTAAGATATAAAACGGGCAAAAGCCTTACCTATGAAGATAAGGACGTGCTGGCAGCTACCAATCCCAAAAGCATTCACTTACCAACCCTTAACATGAGCAGCTCCTTTATCTTTGCAAAAGGAGACCTCTTTTTTGCTTATCCCAATAATTACAATCATTATGTAAGCTACTACAGGAATACCTACCAGCATGGTGGAGTTTCCCTTGAGGAGATGATAATCCCCTACATAATTTTATCTCCAAAATAAAAAATACCGATAAAGTGCTTAATTTATCCGATAAAATACATTAGGTAAGATTCCCTATAGGACTGATATTCAGAAGTATGTGGTTTATAACAATAAATTACTTACCTTTACCATCCCTAAATCTGAATATTAAATGTCGTTAACCTACGATCTGGACCAGTTGGATATGGCCGTACACCATATTCTCAGTCATACAAAAAGCAGGACTTTGCTTTTTTATGGTGAGATGGGTGCCGGTAAGACCACTCTTATTAATGCCCTTTCGCGCCAATTAGGTGCAGAAGAGCCCGCTTCCAGTCCCACTTTTTCTCTAGTTAACGAATATCTTTCTCAGGAGGGACGCATTTTTCATTTCGACTTTTACCGTATTACCTCTGAAGCTGAAGCTTTAGATATGGGCATTGAAGATTATTTTGATACTGATGCCTGGAAATTTATTGAATGGCCTCAAAAAATTCTTTCTCTTCTTCCCGAAGATGCCCAAAAAGTGGAAATTACGGTCAAAAATGGAAATCGAAGATTGTTAAAACTATGTTAAAAAATCTAGGAAAAAGAAAATAATAGCCAAAATGGACTTGTAAGAAAAAAATTACATATTATTGTTTTCAATTAAGCTGTTAGAATATTTTTTGGCAACTAAACGAAAATTCAAATAAGTTTACCTTACTTTTGAAAAGTGAAATTTTCAGAAAGCGGGATTTTCTTGCTCAAAAAAAGGCTGCAAAAGTACAATTAATATATTTAGCGGCAGGGTTTTATGTTTTTTATAGGTTTGTATCAGAAACAAAACGAAATACCAATCTTTAAAAAACACAAATATGAAAATCAAAGCAGTATTATTCGCAGCAGCAATTTTTGGAGCAAGCTTTTTTGTAACTTCAACTACTGATAATAACCATGATAAAGAAATCATCAAAAAGCAAGCAATCGATCGCTCGGCCATCAGGGTACCTACTCACGGGTAGTTTAATAGCTTTATTTATTGCTTTTTCACCATATTTATTTTATTTGTATGAAATTTTCCCAGACGGTCCCGTCTGGGAAAATTCTTTTTTTACCTATCACAGTCTTTATTATGAGAGTGTTTTAGCGGCAGCTTGGACTTATTTGGGGAAAGTTATTCCCCTATTGCTACTCATGATTTGGTTTTTTACCTGTAAACATTGGTGGTATCATGTTATTCTTGTACCTATTTGCATGTATTCAGTTCAACTAATATTAGCTTTTTATGAGGATGTTTATATGGAAGTTAACCCTATGGATACCAATCAATTAATCTACCTTGCACCATTCTTTATAATAATTCTTTCCATTGTTTATCTTATTAGAATTAAAATCTTTGATAGAATCTACGGATTAGAAAACCTTAGCGAACTGGAAGAAACTGATGTATCTGTTTTTTCCCATATTTCGGAAAGGGACAGAAAAGAAATTAAATCATTCCGGGAAGAAAATGAAGGCATTGAAGAAGAAATGTTGGTGGAAGACTACTACCGGAAACTCTGATTCCTGCTTCTTCTTATTTATTTTCCTAAATTAGTCGTACTTTAACTCTTATTGCAAAACAGTATGGCGAAACAGGTATCTCCTTTTACCAAAGAACAACTTATTCCGCAGGAAGAAACCCTTGAAATCCACAAGAACAAGGGGGAATTATTTATAGGAATTCCCAAAGAAACTTCATACCAGGAAAAAAGAGTATGTCTAAGCCCCGATGCCGTAGCCGCTATTACTTCAAACGGGCACAGGGTGCTTATAGAATCTGATGCCGGGAAGTGGGGCCGCTTTAGTGACCGCGATTACAGCAATGCCGGAGCTGAAGTCACCAGAGATACCCGTAAGGTTTTCTCCTGTCCTACCATCCTTAAAATTGAGCCGCCTTCTATGGAAGAGCTGGAAATGATTAACCCGCAAACGGTTTTAATTTCTGCACTTCAGCTAAAAACACAGTGTAAGGAGTATTTTCAGAAACTTGCTGCCAAACGCATTACCGCCCTTGGCTTTGAATTTATCCGGGATGAAGATGGTTCTTATCCCATTGTTAAAGCCCTGAGCGAAATTGCGGGCACGGCTTCAGTGCTTATCGCTTCAGAAATTATGAGCAACCATGCCAGAGGCAATGGGCTTATGTTTGGCAATATTAGCGGTGTTCCCCCCGTAGAAGTAGTAATTTTGGGCGCGGGTACAGTGGGCGAATTCGCCACCCGCTCTGCCCTGGGACTGGGAGCAAACGTTAAGCTTTTTGACAGCTCCCTTACCAGGCTGAGAAGTATTCAATCTAACCTGGGACAAACCTTTTACACCTCCACTATTCAGCCTAAAAATTTAACCAAAGCGCTACGAAGATGCGATGTGTTAATTGGTGCTGTAAGAGGAAAAAACCGCTCCCCGGTTTTAATTACTGAAGATATGGTTTCCTCTATGAAAAGAGGCGCGGTAATTATTGATGTGAGTATAGATATGGGGGGATGTGTGGAAACCAGTGAAATTACCTCACACGACAATCCTATTTTCGAAAAACATAATGTAATCCATTATTGTGTCCCCAATATCCCTTCAAGATATGCGCGCACTTCATCTCTTTCCATCAGCAATATATTTACGCCTTACCTGCTTCACATTGCCGAAGAAGGTGGCCTGGAAAACACCTTACGTTTCGATAAAGGCCTTAGAAGCGGACTGTATTTTTACCACGGAATTTTAACCAACAAATCTATTGCCGACTGGTTTGACCTTAATTATCGGGATATCAACCTTCTTATCTTTTAATTCTAAAAGAAAAGATCATAGAAACAAAAGGCATGAGAAAAGAACCAGGATAAAGAGGTAAAGATTGATAAATTTAAATTAGAATTGAGTACTGTTTAATTTCCCATAATTCCACATAAGCTTTTTCAATATTATCATTATCGGCTTTAACATCCGGACCTGGTTTAATACTTTTGCAATATTCTAAAATTCCTAAATGAAATTAATTCACAGGTTCGCCTATTTTGGCTTTGGACTCACCCTGGGAGTCATTTTTTTAGTATTCTTCCTTAGCGGGAAAAAGACTTCCTGCAGCTATTTTCCGAACGCGCGGGTCCTAAAAAATATCAGGGCTAATAAATGGACTTTTTCAGAAGAAGCGCTTCGTTCTTTCGAAAATAAAGATGTAGATACCTCAGTAGTGTCTAGGATCCTGCAAAACGGTGACGTAGATTTTGGGCAAAGTGAGACACAAAGAGAACCTTGCCGCATCTACTATATTTCAGGAGCTTCTCAAGAGCTAAAAAATCTGGAACTACAGGTTGAGAATTGTGATAGTACGGCCACCATTATGGATGTAAAGCTAAAGAAGTGAAAAAGTGGAAAGTTGTCAGTTCTGAGTTGTGAGCTGTGGGGTTTTAAAATTCCTCTGCTGAAAACAATTCTGAATAACCTGAAACCTAAAGCCTTAAAAAATTGTGTCTGCTATCTTTCAGGTGTTTTGAAAAAGATTTAGGAATTTGTGGATAAAATGCTCTTGGTTTCAGTGAACAGCTGAAAAAGTTGTCGGTTTTGAGTTGTGGGTTTTGAAATTCATCTGCTGAAAACAATTCCTACTAACCTAAAGTCCTAAAAATTGCTGTAAACCATAAGTTACAAGTGAAAAAGCTCGTAGCCTATAATTTACAGCAAAAAAGTAAACTACAAAATTTGAGCAGAATGCTCTTTGGTTTTAACTTTTTGGATCACTTCTTCAATTTTACCATTTTCATCTATAATAAAGGTGGTACGGTGAATGCCGTCATACTCCTTTCCCATAAACTTTTTAGGCCCCCAAACCCCATAAGCGTTTATCACTTCCTTGTCTTCATCGGCCAATAAAGGAAAAGGCAGTTCATACTTATTTTTAAAATTTTGCTGCCTTTTCTTAGAATCGGCACTCACGCCTAAAATAGCGTACCCATTTTCCTTAAAACTTTTCCAGTTATCCCTCAAATTACATGCTTCTGCAGTACAACCGGGTGTGCTTGCTTTTGGGTAAAAAAACAAAACCAGCTTCTTTCCTTTAAAATCTGAAAGCTTTACGCTATTTCCATCCTGATCTTCTGCTGAAAACTCCGGAGCTTTGTCCCCTGCTTTTAATGTTGTCATAATTTCTATTTTTGCCTAAAATTAATCAATATGAACAAAAAGCAAAAGGTAGCATTCGTTATAAAAACACTTAATGATATTTATCCTGAAGTTCCCATCCCCCTGGACCATAAAGATCCGTACACTTTACTGATTGCTGTTTTACTTTCAGCCCAAAGTACAGACGTAAAAGTGAACCAGATAACCCCCCTGCTTTTTGAAGTTGCCGATACTCCGCAAAAGATGGTAACACTTTCAGTAGAAGAAATTAAAGATATTATTAAACCCTGCGGACTTTCTCCCATGAAATCAAAAGGCATTCATGGCTTATCTAAAATTTTGATCGAGAAATATAATGGACAGGTTCCTGCAGATTTTGAAGCGCTGGAATCACTCCCCGCTGTGGGTCATAAAACCGCAAGTGTGGTCATGTCCCAGGCTTTTGGTGTTCCGGCTTTTCCCGTAGACACCCATATTCACAGGCTTATGTACCGTTGGAACCTTAGTAACGGGAAAAACGTGGCCCAAACCGAAAAAGATGCCAAAAGGCTTTTCCCCAGAGATCTCTGGAATAAATTGCACCTGCAGATTATCTGGTATGGTAGGCAATTTTCGCCTGCCCGGGGCTGGGATCTTGAAAAGGATATTATCACTAAAACTGTGGGAAGGAAAAGCGTGATTGATGACTATTATAAAAAGAAGAGCAGGAAATAAAGTTGAAAAGAAAAAGACCTGCTGGCTAACCACAGGTCTTTTTTCACATTTTCAATTAAGAAGCAAACTAAACTTCATAATTTTTCCGTCTATCACACTTAAAGCTTTTGAATAATTTAAAAGAAAATCTATAGTTTCTTTTTTCGGCTTTAAATTTTTCAGATTTTCTTCAGCTGAAGATTTCTTAAAGTAAATTTTCCCCATTTAATAATTTTTTGCGTTTGGTTTTAAGTAAAACGCCAATAAAAGGGGATTATTGTTTAGTGATTTGTTAAAATTATGTTACGCTTATCGATCAGTTTCCGAAGATTTATGAGCGCATAACGCATGCGGCCCAAAGCCGTATTTATGCTCACGCCGGTACGTTCAGAAATTTCCTTAAAACTCATGTCTTTATAAATACGCATGGTAAGCACTTCCAGCTGATCTTCAGGAAGTTCCTTTATAAGTTCCTGCACATCGCTTTCTATTTGGTCTTTAATGAGTTGTGTTTCGGCGTTAAGGCCCGTATCACTTAAAACTGAAAAAATATTAAAATCGCCGTTATTTTCAAATTTCGGCATCCTTTTATTTCTTCTGAAGTGGTCTATCACAAGGTTATGGGCAATGCGCATTACCCACGGAAGAAATTTTCCCTCCTCATTATATTTTCCACGTTTAAGCGTATTAATTACTTTGATGAAAGTTTCCTGGAAAACATCTTCAGCCACGTCTCTGTCAAAAACCTTTGAAAATATGAAGCTGTAAATTCTGTGTTGGTGGCGATTAATTAAGGTAGAAAGGGCCTGTTCATCACCGTGCATATACTCTCTTACAAGATAAGCGTCGGTTATCTGTTCGTTTACCATACTAGTTACTTTTTCAGGAACAAGAAGTTCCCGGGGTTAGGTTTTAGTTTAAAAGTAACTTTGTACTATAGGCAGACAGATTTGTTGTATGGTGTCAAATATAGCAAGATAAAATTGAGATATACAAATAAAACATTAAGTATTTAACATTACTCTAAGAATTGACCGGCTTTTTACACTGCTGCTTATTAAGTACCTTTGCATCCTTACTTTAGAAAAAAGAAAATGAACATTGACGTTGCGAAGGTAAACCCCAAACAGAATATTATTATTAAAGGTGCTAAACTGCACAATCTTAAAAATATAAATGTTGTTATTCCCAGAAACAAGCTGGTGGTTATCACCGGCCTTTCCGGTTCTGGAAAATCCAGCCTGGCCTTTGATACACTTTATGCTGAAGGGCAACGAAGGTATGTAGAGAGCCTGTCTTCTTATGCGCGCCAGTTCTTAGGACGCTTAAATAAGCCAAAAGTGGATTACATAAAGGGGATTGCGCCGGCCATTGCCATAGAGCAAAAGGTAAATTCCACCAATCCCAGGTCTACCGTGGGCACTTCTACTGAAATATACGATTACCTGAAACTGCTTTTTGCCAGGATTGGCAAAACCTATTCTCCCGTTTCCGGTAACGAAGTGAAAAAAAATACGGTTTCTGATGTTATTTCTTATGTAAAAAGTTTTGAAGAAGGTGAAAAGTTACTACTCCTTGCCCCCATTCATATTGAAAATGGGCGGTCCCTGGAAAAAAAAATTAACATTCTTGCCCAGCAGGGATACAGCCGAATTAAGGTGGGAGATACCGTACAGCGAATAGATGAAGCCGATCTTAAAGATTTAAATCCCGAGAAAACTTCCCTGGTGGTAGACCGGATTATTACCAAAGATGAAGAAGACTTTTTTAACCGGCTTGCAGATGCGGTGGAAGCAGCTTTTTTTGAGGGAAAAGGCGAGCTGTACATTCAGAAGATGAAGGATGGGGAGCAGCATCACTTCAGCAATAAATTTGAGCTGGATGGGATGAGTTTTCTGGAACCAAACGTGCATTTGTTCAGCTTTAATAATCCTTATGGCGCCTGCCCTAAATGTGAAGGCTACGGTGACGTGATTGGAATAGATGAAGACCTGGTTATCCCCAATACCGGTTTATCAATCTACGAAAATGCCATTTTCCCCTGGAGAGGTGAGAGCATGAGCTGGTACAGGGACCAGCTGGTGAATAATTCCCACAAATTCGATTTTCCCATCCATAAACCTTATTACGAGTTAACTGAAGAGCAGAAAGCGCTGGTTTGGAATGGCAATCAATATTTTGAAGGCCTAAACCAGTTTTTTGAATTTTTGGAGAGCAAAGCCTATAAAATTCAGAACAGGGTTATGCTTTCCCGTTACCGTGGGAAAACAAGATGTTCCATGTGCAAAGGTAAAAGGTTACGGCCGGAAGCACATTATGTCAAAATTAACGGGCTTAATATTACGGACCTGGTGGAAAAACCATTGGATGAAGTACGGGCGTTTTTTAAAAATCTCGAGCTTAACGAATACGACACGCAAATTGCCAAACGCCTCCTGACTGAAATCCGAAACCGGTTAGAATTTTTATCTAATGTTGGGCTGGATTACCTTACCCTCAACAGGAAATCCAACACGCTTTCCGGCGGGGAATCGCAGCGCATTAACCTGGCCACCAGCCTTGGGAGCAGCCTCGTGGGATCTATGTATATTCTTGATGAACCTTCAATTGGGCTGCACCCACGGGATACCGAGAGGCTAATTGGCGTACTTCAACATCTTCGAAACCTTGGCAATACGGTTATTGTTGTGGAACACGATGAAGATATTATGAACGCCGCCGATGAAATTATAGATATTGGCCCGGAAGCAGGAACTAACGGCGGCGAGGTAGTCGCTACGGGAAACCTTCCGCAAATCTTAAAATCTACTTCCTTAACGGCAAAATATCTTAATGGGGAGATGAAAATTGAAGTTCCGCAAAAAAGAAGGACTTCAAAACAATTGATTACCGTGGTTGGAGCACGGGAGAACAATTTAAAAAATATTGATGTCACTTTTCCGCTGGGAATTTTTACAGCAATCACCGGAGTTTCCGGAAGCGGTAAAAGTACTTTGGTGAAGAAGATCCTCTACCCTGCGGTTCAAAAAGAACTGGGAGGTTATGGCGAAAAAGCCGGACAATTTACTGAGGTCAAAGGAAGTTTTAAAAATCTGGGCAGTGTGGAATTTATCGATCAGAACCCGATTGGCCGCTCTTCCCGTTCTAACCCGGTGACCTATATCAAGGCGTACGATGATATCCGTAATCTATATGCGAATCAGCGTTTGTCTTCCATAAGAGGCTATAAAGCCAAACACTTTTCATTTAATGTAGACGGCGGGCGTTGTGATACGTGTAAAGGTGAAGGTGAAGTAACCATAGAAATGCAGTTTATGGCAGATGTTCACCTGGAATGTGAAGCCTGCGACGGAAAACGCTTTAAAAAGGAAGTACTGGAAGTTACTTTTGCTGATAAAAATATTGATGACGTGCTGAACATGACCATTGACGATGCCACCGACTTTTTCAGCGAAAACAATGAGGAGAAAATCGTAAATAAACTGAAGCCGCTTAAAGATGTTGGGCTGGGGTATGTAAAACTTGGGCAAAGCTCTTCCACCCTTTCCGGTGGGGAAGCACAACGAATCAAGCTTGCTTCTTTTCTGGTAAAAGGAAACACAAAAGAGAAAGCTTTATTTATTTTTGATGAACCCACTACAGGTTTGCATTTTCATGACATACAAAAGTTGCTGAAATCTTTTAATGCGCTTATTGAAAAAGGGCATTCTGTGGTAGTTATTGAACATAATATGGACCTGGTAAAATGCGCAGATCATGTTATAGACCTTGGGCCTGAAGGTGGCCAGAGAGGTGGAAATCTTGTTGCTGAAGGCACTCCGGAAGAAGTTGTTAAAAATAAGAATTCCTATACCTCAAAGTATCTAAAAGAAAAAATGTAATCTTTAAATATAACAGTATTGCTGATAAATCATCTATTTGATTATCAATAAATAAAATATAAAATATAGCGTTATGCTTTGATGATCACTAGGCGGAAAATATTTTCTATTGAAATTTAACATCTCTCTCAATTTCGTAAATTTATAATATGAAAAAACAGCGGATATATTTGGATACTTCAGTTTTCGGCGGCTATTTTGATCCTGAATTCGATGAATTTACCAAACCACTATTTAGGCGAATAAATAATGGGGAATTTATAATTCTTTTATCTGCCGTACTGCAAAGGGAACTTAAACCAGCACCCCAAAAGATTGTGAAGTTGATTACAGGATTAAAAAGCGATTTTACTGAATTCCTTGATGAAAATGACGAGGCAGTGGAATTGGCAGTTGAATATATAGCCGAAAAAGTTGTGGGACAAACAAACTTTGCTGATTGTCTGCACATCGCACTAGCAACAATACATCAAGCTGACTTACTCGTGAGTTGGAATTTTAAGCATCTCGTAAATGTAGAGCGAATACGTGGCTACAATTCCATCAACATTAAAAAAGGATATAAACAATTGGACATTCGCTCACCAAGAGAATTGATGAAGTATGGAAACTAAAACAAAAAAAGGCTTTGATGCCGTGAAATTTGCAAGGGAGCAAAAAGATAAGTTAAGTGCCGAGTTGGCGAAAATGACCAAAGAAGAAATTATTGCTTACTTCAAAAAAGTGAGAATGGAAAGCCGACTAAAGCCCAGTTCCTAATAATATACATAAAAAATTGGCAGGAAATAGTTAAACCGAAAGCTTGGTATATTTAGAATGAGCGCCATATTCTTGATTGATTTTTGAGAAGTAAATGACTTTAAAATTTTCTGGCATGCACTTTGTTTTATTTAAGATGACTTTAACCGGTCTTCACTTAAAACTTAAGCACCATGAAAAATTTTACCTTTTTACTAGCATTATTTTTTGTGGGATTGTCGGCTTCGGCTTCCACAAATTCGAACCTTCCGGTAGGTTATGGTGATTCTTTCATCTTTGTTGAAGATGGAGTGGAATTTGCCGTTTATCCTAATGGTGAATTTGACTTTTATTTTAACCCGGATTTCAGAAGAACAAGCATTGTAAATATCGCTACCCCTCATGTAAATATTAGTTACAACTCGGGTTATAATTATGATCCTTACGTGCAGTATGATGATTATGGAGCAGTGATCCAGATAGAAAATGTTCCGGTGTATTATGATTACTACGGAAGAATTATTCAGGCAGGCGATGTGCTGATTGACTATAATTATTATGGCCAGGTAGCACGGGTAGGAAACCTGTTTATAAATTACGACAGGTTTAACCGTATTTCTTATTCAGGTTACATTAACCGGTATAACCGGCGCTATATTCCCCGGCCATGGCATTCTTACTACACCCGGCCAGGTGCTAATGTTAGCATTGTCTATAACCGTCCCTACAGGGCTTATTATCAGCCTAACCGTATTACTTATAATCAATATGTAACCTATTATAATAACCATTACTACAATAAGCCTTACAGGAAAAATTTTTACAGGCCTAATGATAACAATATTTCTTACTCCCGCGGCAGAGTTGTAACTGAAGAAAGAGACGTAAGAACAGATGCCGTAAGGTCTAACCGAAGTGTGGCCCAGAGGGAGAATATTACTTCTCCTCAAAAACGTACATCTTCTCCAGCCATTAGCAGGAGTAGCAGAAGTAACAGCAGGAAACAGTTACAAAATAATAGCAGCACACGAACTGAAGTAAACAGGTCCAGGACCTCTTCAGCACGAATAGAAAGAAGCATAAATTCCAGAGGAAGTGAAGCTGGAGAAACCTCCCGAAGAAGCACTCCTTCGGCTAAGATAAATAACACTCAAAGCAGTAATAGGAGTTCCCAAAGTAGTAGCGTTAGACGCAGCATCCCTGCAAAAAGCCAGGGAACTACAGGCTCCCGAAGGGCGGTTTCCAGAAGCTCCTCAAGGGCTTCTGCAGCACCGGCAAGAACCGCAGGAGAAAGTTCAAATTCTTCCGCTTCACGAAGAAGTTCGGCACGGAATGTGAGAAGTAATAATTAAAATGTTCATAATTTAATTTTTTGGTTGGTTAGTTGGAAAACCCCCTTGATGTTGAGAGACACCTGGGGGTTTTCTGTTTATAGGCTTTTCAGCTTTAAATATTTTTTCAGCAGCTCATTTACGTCACTGGAAAAATTGAATTTCACTGCAACAGCCAGGTAGAGAACACTAATTATTAAAGATTTTAAAGCAATGTTTATAAGCGGATGGAATGGAAATTCCCAAAAATAAAACCCTGCGCACATTAGGGCTGTAAAAAGCAAAATCACCCACGTTAATCTTGTAAATGGGTAGATTTTAAATTTTTTATGAACCAAAAAGATCTTCGTGGTATTATAGATAAAAAAGGCGAGAAAACTTGCTATCGCAGCACCTTCAATCCCGTAAAGGGGAATAAAAATCATATTCAGCACAAAAGCAAGCAGGGTTAGAAAAACACCAATTCCCAATACAATCCTGTAATAATCTGAATTAAACAAAATACTGTTATTGCTGCCCAGCATATTATCGTAGAGTTTCACCAAACTTATAAGCAGCACCACCATAATGCTTAAATTATATTCTTCAGGAATCAATTTGTAAAGTTCATTGAGATTGGTGATAATGAGAATAAATATGATCCCGCTTACAATAAGTAGGTTTATCGAGCTTCTTTTGTACAAATCTTTCAGCCCGTCCTTATCTTTAGCGTTTAAAAAATTGGCCGTCATAGGATGAATGATCTGGTGCATGGCCTTCTGCGGAACAGAAATCACGGTGGCAATATATATTCCAATTCCATAAATTGCCACATTTTCGATGGGAAGATAATATTCAATCATCACCTTATCCAGATCAAGCAAAACCATGGCTACTGAAGAGGCAATAAGGATAAGCGCGGAATATTTTAATACCGGCATCAAATTCCGCGGAAATCTTAATCCAATTTTAGGAGTGTAGAGGATAAAAGCATAAACGGCCATCGCCAGGGCACGAAAAACAAAAACCCCGGCAGTACAGTAAATAAAGGTATTCACGCTAATCCAGTTAAAATACACCGCCAGCAGGAACGCACTTATACAAAAACGATGAAAAACTTCTTTCATAAAGTTCCCAAAAACGCTTTTGTAATACACCTTGGACCAGGAAAAAAAAACTTCAAAATATGCCGTTGCCACAGCGACTACAAAAATTAACCAGATATATGGCTGCACGAGTTCATTTTTATCTGAAAAATATTTAAGGAGCAAATCATAGCAGAAAATCCCTGCAATACCAAATACTACTGAAACGGCCAGCGGCAGCAGTAAAACAAGGTTAAGAAGCCGGTCCTGCTCTTCTTTGCTTTTATAAAAAGTAAAGAATTTAATGATCGTACTGTTAACCCCAAAGGCTAGAAAAGGCCAGATTAAATTAGCCGCTGATAGTAAAAAACTCACCAGTCCATAGTATTCCTGTTCCAGGAAATAAGTAAAAAGAAAAAGCGTATTTACAGCCCCAATCCCAAAGCCTATATAGGTGGTGACCATATTTTTAAAAGACTGGTTAATAATGATCCCCATAGCCTAGATTTCCTTTAGCAAATTAGCCAGTTTAGCAGTAAGGTGTTTACGGTGATAGTGATCTATTTTCAATGATTCCGCTTGTAGTCGATTATTTTTATAGGCTGAATAAAGATCAACTAAATGGCGTTTGATTTTTTCTTTTTCTGAATATTCAAAAAACTGTCCGGCAGCAGTGTTCTCCAAAATTTTGTAAACATCCCAGTTTTCAGGTCCTAGTGCCAAAATTGGTCTTTTTGCGGCCATATATTCAAATACTTTCCCGGGAATTATTCCCCTGGTTTCTTCGCTGTTTATTTCTATAAGAAGCAAAACCTGGCTGCAACGTTGAATTCTTATCGCTTCTTCATGCGGCACATACTGCTGAAGTTTCAGATGCTTTTCCAATCCTTCGGCTTTTATAAAAGTTAATACTTCCCCGCTCACCGCTCCAACCAGCCGTAGCTCAAAATCTTCCGCAAAACCTTTATTTTCCCTCACCAATTCACCAAAAGCTTTCCAGAGGTTCAAAGGATTCCTGCCGGAAAGCAATGAGCCAATATGTGAAAAAGTGAACTTTTTATCCAGGCTGGGATTTTCCGAAGCAATTTCTGTATCAAATCCATTGGTAATTACAGATACCGGTTTAGGAGTTTTTGCTTCAAATTCTTTTTTTGTGGTAAAACTGGTCACAAGTACATGATCTGCCGTATTTAATACTTCTTTTTCCAGGATTGCATGTTTCTTTTGGGAACTTTTTGAAAGCCTTAGCTTATTATGGTAACCAATATTGGTCCAGGGATCACGAAAATCGGCAATCCAGGTAATGTCCTTTTTTTGTTTAAGCTGAAGGCCAATAAGATGCAGGCTATGCGGCGGCCCGGTTGTGATAATGCTACTTATTTGCTGCTCATCCAAAACTTTGTCAAGGTATTTTACTGAAGGTTTTACCCAAAACTTCCTGGCATCAGGAATAAAGAAATTTCCCCGGATGTAAAGCATCAGTTTTTGCAGAAAACTCTGTTTCTCCTCCTTTACAATAATCCCGGAACTAATAGTTTGGGTATCTTTTTTTGAAAAAATTCTGGCTGCGGTATAGGGTTCTAAAATTTTATGCTTCAGCACCTTAAGACTCTTCGGAATTTCAGCTTCCAAAGATTCATCGGTTAAGGGATAGCTGGGATTTTCAGGAGTATAAATTATGGGTTCCACATCAAAATCCCGCAGGTACTTTGCAAATTTAAGCCAGCGCTGTACTCCGGGGCCACCCGCAGGAGGCCAGTAATACGTGATAATGAGTACCTTCTTCATCCACTAGCCTTCTTCGTTTTTTCTGCGGAAACCGTAAAAAATTCCGCCCAACATTACCAAACCTAAAATCACAGAACTGGCCAGGGCAATGTTGCTCCCGGTTTGAATAACTTCAGGTTCAAATTTAAAAGTTATGGTGTGATCTCCCGCAGGAATATTCATCGCCCTTAATACATAATCTGCCTGTACATGCGGCACTTCCTTTCCATCTATATAGGCCTGCCATCCCGGCTGATAATAACTTTCAGAAAAAACCGCCAGCTGCTCTGTTTCAGAAGAAGTACGATAAACCAGCTCATTTGGCTGTTCGCTTACCAGGTTAATTTCAGCATCGGCATTAAAGCCAACATTTTCACCTAAAACTTCTTTAAATTTATTGTTGATAACCGCAGTATTCTGAAGGTCTGCTTCTTTAAGTGCCAGAATTTCTTCATTGGCAGAATTTACCCATTTTACATTCTCTACATACCAGGCGTTTCCAAAAGCATCAGGGTTCTGTTGCGCCTGCACTCCCCCCTGCTCTGTGGGAACAATAAAATATTTAATATTCAGCATATTTAATATTTTCATATTGTTCCGGGAAACATAAAAATCGAATAAATCCTGCATCCTTCCCGGTTTAGCACCATGATAACCGCCTATGGAATTATGAAAATAAGAAGCACGGCTGCTGCTAAAAGTGTTGCCGGAAAGATCGAAAACACGGTAGCGGGAAGTATCCTGGAGAATTTGCCTGTCGGCCTCGGTTTTTTGAAAAGGCTGTTCCATCTGCCTTGCCTGTACAAAATCTTCATTATTCACATACCGGCGATCCACTCCTACCAGATCAACCAGAAAAAGGACAGCAAACCCGGCAACCACAATTTTATCTGAAATTTTCTTTTTAAGATAAAGCACGACTATTCCTGCGGAAAGGATCACGAACAAGAGGCTGCGCAGGGTATCTGAAACCAGAAGCGATTTCCGGTCTTCTTTTAGAGCCCTTACAAAATCAATCCCTAGCTGCTGAATTAAAGCTGAATCCCCGCTTCCGCTAAAATCAAAGAACACAGACTTCATCAATAAAAACAGGACACATAAACCACCGGTGAGTATAGTTGCCCATTTTAGCGCTTCGGTTTTGGCTTCTTCCTTTTCAACTTCGCTGAATAATTTCCAAAGTCCGAAAACTGCCAAAACAGGAACACAGAGTTCAATGATAACCTGTATGGAAGTCACCGCCCTGAATTTATTGTACAGCGGTACATAATTGATGAAAAATTCTGAAAAGGCAGCGAAATTACTTCCCCAGGAGAGTAAAAGCGCCAGGATACTTGCTCCCGCGATCCACCATTTTAAACGCCCTCTTATAAGGAACAAAGCGAAAATAAACAGGAATAGCACACTTGCGCCAACATACGCCGGAGCGCCTACAAAAGGCTGGTCTCCCCAATAAGCCGGGGCGTTTTCAGCAAAATTAGCGGCCTGGGTGGGAGAAGCGCCCAGCTTTAACAAGGCGTTGTAAACTTCAGAATCTTTGCCTACATTTTCCTGGCTGGAACCTCCCATAAAACGGGGAATAAAAAGGTTAAGAGTTTCCGGGATCCCATAACTGTAGCTGGTGATATAATCAAAATCCAGGCCTGAAGAGGTTTTACGTGACCCATCAGGATTAATGGTGAGACCGGTATCTCCGCGGGTACTAAAAGCAGTATATTCCTGTGTAGCAAGTAGATTGGTTGCATTGGCCCCTACCGCCAAAACAACGGCCACCACCATAATTCCTATAGATTTAAAATAATGCGGGAGCATCTTTTTACGGAAGGCATCAATAAAATAAGCAATTCCAAGGCATACCACGAGTAGCAGCAGATAATACGTCATCTGGAAATGGTTGGCGCCAATTTCCAGCGCCATGGCCAGGGCAAGCAGGATAAACCCAAGAATATACCTGGACCTGAAAATTAGAACAATTCCGCCTAAAACCGCCGGCATATAGGCAATAGCATGCGCTTTGGCATTATGGCCAACGCCTAAAATAATAATAAAATAAGTGGAGAAACCAAAAGCCAAAGCTCCCAGAAAAGCGAGTTTACAATCCAGCTTTAAACATAAAAGTAAAATGTAAAATCCTATAAAATAGAGAAACAGGTAATCTGCCGGCCGGGGTAAAAACCTTAGCACCGCATCTAATTTTTTAATGTAGTTATGCGGGTAATGTGCGCCTAACTGGTAAGTGGGCATCCCGCCAAAAGCGGCATCTGTCCAGTAAGGTTCTTCCCCGGTTTGTTCCCTGAAATCGGATTGTTCCTTAGACATCCCGATATATTGCACAATATCGCTCTGAAAAATTTCTTTTCCCTGCAGTACAGGATTAAAATATGCTAAGGCAATAATTACAAATCCCGCCAGGACAAGCAGGTGAGGAAGAAATCTTTTTAAATTGACCATCAATCAAATTTTAAGGTTGAAACATATCCTGAAAAACATGATCTTCAGAATTTGCGGCCAGGTTTTAAATATTCAGGGCCTTTGTCTAAATTAATAGTGACCAAGACGGCGCTTAGATGATGGTTCGAAATTAATCAATTTCTTCGTAATCGATATACTCCCCAACGTTTTTGTGAGATTTCCTGCCTCTGCGCGGTTTCTTATCTATGCTCACCTTCCCTTCCTTCTCCTGTTGTGGTTGTTGAAACTGACTAAACTGGTCCTGAAACTTCTTCCCCATTTTCTTCATGAAATATTTCAGAATTAATGGCCCAAAAAAGCGGAATAATATTTTCAATCCAAAATACACCAACATTATGATTAATATCGTTCTAAGTATTCCGGAAAATGATGCTTCGTACATGCTAAACATTTTTGCAAAAATAAAAAGATGTGTACAGAATTCTCATTTTTCGTGCCATAAAAAAATAATAAATTCTCCTATCTTTGAAAGACCTAACACAGCAATTATGCGGAAAATCCTTGCCTGCCTCAGCTTACTCAGCCTGATAACTTTTAACCTAAGGGCGCAATATACCGAAACCATAAATTCCAACCGTCCCGGCGAATCCCAGGGAGGATATGCCGTTGGCCGTGGAGTTTTGCAACTGGAAGCCGGGCCTTATTTTGGTAATGACGATCATGCCATTTACCGCGAAGAAACTGATATTCTTGGAGCCAGTTACGGCCTTAGGTATGGTTTATTAACAGAAAATCTTGAACTAAACCTCTTTGGCTCCTTCCAGTCAGAAACCACGACTATAAAAATTGGCAATACCGACGAGGAATTTAAAAGAAGTAACTTCAGGACAAATACTATAGGCGCCAAATACCTCGTTTTTGATCCCTATAAAAATGCTGAAGAAGATAAACCTAATCTCTACAGCTGGAAAGCCAACCAGCGGTTTAAATGGAAAACGCTTATTCCTGCAATTTCTGTTTACGGAGGCGCTAATTTTTCTTTCGGGGATAATCCATATTTATATGAAGGCGAAGCCAAATTTAGCCCCAAAGCAGCCATTATCACTCAAAACAACTGGGGAAGATGGGTTTTGGTTATGAATTTTATCGCAGATAAATTTACCGAAGAATTCCCTTCTTATGGAGCTATCGTTACAGTTACCCATGCGGTGACCCAGAAATTTGCTGTTTTTGGAGAATACCAGGGATACATAAGCGATATCTATGCTGATGATATCCTTAGGGGAGGCGCGGCATATCTTCTCCTGGATGATCTTCAGATAGATATCTCCGGGCTGGTAAACTTTAAAGATACGCCACAGCGGTGGCAAATTGCTGGCGGTTTTTCCTACCGCCTGGATTTTCATGATCAGGACGAAGTGCTGGAGGATTCCTACGATGGACCTAGAGATAAAAGAAAGCAACGCAGCAAAGACAGTGGCTACCAGTTTGAAGAAGATGATAATTAGCCGAAAATTGCTTCTATTAAATCTAATAATCCGGAGAAAACGTTGTAGGTTAATACTTCCCTGATGTAGCTAAAATCTTTCTGTTCTATTGCCTTTTTGTAGCTCCATTATATTACTTTTGCAGCCTCATTTTGAGAGAGAAAATTGGAACTTCCCTTTTCTCTTTTCGATTTTTCGCACTATGTTGAATCATGTTCACGGTACGGTAACCTATAAAATTTTATATAATTGAAATTTTCAAAGTTCCAGCCCTCTTCGCCGGCAAAGAATGCTTTGCCCAAAATTTTACAAAAACTTTCTTTCTGGCTTAGCTTCCTGGCGATGTTTTTCCTGATTACAGACCTTGGCTTCAGCCATAGTAAAACTATGGACCAGGCCCTGAAATTTTACTATTTTGCCGCCCTTTTTGTAGGTACTGCTTCAATTATTACACGATACATAATAAGCAGCTACAAACTGGAACTTAAGGTTAAAGTTTTTGATGCGGTTATCATCAGCCTTTTTGTTCTCCTTATTTTTATACAGATTGATGGCGTGCTGGAAATGATGCCGTTTTTGTCTTTTCTGAATAAAATGGGATGGGTTTACCTGGCCTTATCCATATATTTTATTCGGGAATTCTCTGAAATACAAATAGGCTTTAAAAGAGAATATCTTAACCCGGCTCAATTGTTCATCATGAGTTTCCTGTTAATTATTATGGTGGGTACTATTTTGCTAATGTTGCCCAAAGCCACGCATGAAGGGATTTCCCTCGTAGATGCGCTTTTTACCGCCACCAGCGCGGTTTGTGTCACAGGATTGATTGTGGTGGATACCGGCACTTATTTTACCCAATTTGGCCAGACCATTATTCTTATTTTAATCCAGCTTGGTGGATTGGGAATTATGACCTTTGCCAGTTATTTCAGTTACTTTTTTAGGGGAAAAAGTTCTTATGAGAATCAGCTAATGTTGAAGGATATTACCAATTCAGAAAAAATTGGGGATGTTTTCAGTGTACTTAAAAAAATTGTTGCGCTCACCTTTTTAATTGAATTCTTTGGGGCGATATTTATCTATTTTACCATAGATAAAGCCACTATATCTTCTATAGGGCAGCGTATTTTCTTTGCGGTGTTCCACACAGTTTCGGGGTTTTGTAACGCCGGATTTTCTACCCTTAAAAACAGCCTTTATGAACCTGAATTCAGGTTTAATTATCCCATGCAGCTCATTATAGCGGCCCTGTTTATTTTAGGCGGAATAGGATTCCCTATTCTTTTTAATCTTTATAAATATCTGAAGCATAATTTTCGCAACAGGATCCTAAACCTCTTTCGCAAGGAGAATGTAGTGTATTCCCCCTGGATCCTAAACCTGAATACCCGCATTGTTCTTTTTACCTCGTTTTTTTTAACGGTGGCCGGTACAGGCCTGTTCTATTATTTTGAATATAATAATACGCTACAGGAACATTCCTGGTTTGGTAAAATTGTGACTTCGTTTTTTACGGCAGCCACGCCAAGAACGGCAGGTTTTAATTCCGTAGACATGTCGGCACTAAACTTTGCTACTTTAATGATTATTTTATTGCTCATGTGGATTGGAGCTTCTCCAGCCTCCACGGGAGGTGGTATAAAAACCAGCACATTTGCCATTGCCACTTTAAACTTTTTAAGCATTGCGAAAGGCAAAGACCGCGTAGAAGTTTATCGCAGAGAAGTATCTGCGTTATCTATAAGGCGCGCTTTTGCCATCATTGCGCTTTCGCTAATGGTGATTGGGATTGCAGTATTTCTTATCGCTTCGTTTGACAGTGATAAAAGTTTATTAAGCATTGCCTTTGAATGTTTTTCAGCATACAGTACGGTGGGGCTAAGTGTGGGAATTACCGCTAAATTAAGTGCCGCTTCAAAACTGGTTATTATTGCCACCATGTTTATTGGCCGGGTGAGTATGCTTACTATCCTTATTTCAATTATGCGAAGGGTAAAACATTTAAATTATAAGTATCCCACAGAAGAAATTTTAATAAACTAGAAAAAACAACAACCTGAAATTATTGATTATCAAGGTGGCTCACTTTCAAGAATTTGGATTTAAAATCGTGAAGAGCAGCCCTATAAAATTATAAACATGAAATACATAGTAATAGGACTCGGAAATTTTGGTGCTTCTTTAGCTGAAAAACTTACGGGAATGGGTAATGAGGTAATAGGTGTAGATTTGAAGTTGAGCCGGGTAGAGGCGATTAAAGATCACATTACCCACGCAATAAACCTCGATGCTACAGAGGTTGGAGCGGTATCCAATCTTCCCTACAAAGATGCAGATGCTATTGTTGTTGGCATTGGAGAAGACAAGGGAGCCAATATTATGGCTACTGCGCTAATGAAGCAGCTGAAGGTAAAAAGGCTTATCAGCCGGGCGGTTTCGCCATTACAGCAAACCGTTTTGGAAGCAATGGGTGTAGATGAGATTATACATCCTGAAGAAGAAACTGCAGACAGATGGGCGAAAAAGCTCAATTTACACGGCGTAGTGGATTCTTTTGAAGTAAATAAAGATTTCAGCATTGTAGAAACCACTGTTCCTAAAGAATATGATGGAAAAAGCCTGGAAGAAATAGGACTCAGGAGAAATTACAATGTAATTGTACTCACTACAATAAAGCTTTTAACTGAAGAAAATCAGCTTGGATCCATGAAAGAAATTCAGAGCGTTCAGGGAGTGGCTTCAGCTAAAACGGTTCTTAATGAAGGAGATATTATGGTAATCTACGGCCATAATAAAGATGTTAAAAAGCTGATTAAAGATCAAAATAAATTCAGGTAAACCCAAACCATCACCGGGCATAGCTTTATAAACAAAAAGGTTCAGCAAATTGCCGAACCTTTTTATTTATTTGTGAAAACCAACTTTTATCTAAGGTTTTTCAGCCATAGCTGCAGATACAGCAGCAGAAAGTCTTTTGTAAGTTCCGTTTTCCAGCCTTTCCCTAATGGCAGAAAAAGCATCCAGGGTTTCTTCAACATCTTTTAAGGTATGCGAAGCGGTAGGAATCATCCGTAGTAAAATAAGGCCTTTAGGAATAACAGGATACACCACTATAGAACAGAAGACACCGTGATTTTCCCTAAGGTCCTTCACCAGGGCCATGGCTTCAGGAATACTTCCTTTAAGATAAACAGGAGTCACACAGCTTTGAGTGGTTCCAATATCAAATCCGCGCTCTTTAAGACCGTTTTGAAGCGCATTTACATTCTCCCAAAGTTTCTCTTTAAGCTCTGGCATGGTACGCAACATTTCAAGACGTTTTAAAGCTCCAACCACAAGCTGCATTTGCAGGGATTTAGCGAACATTTGGGAACGCAGGTTATACTTCAGGTAATCCATTATCTCCTTATCGCCGGCAATAAATGCACCTGTACTTGCCAGGGATTTGGCAAAAGTGGCAAAATAGACATCTATTTCATCCTGAACGCCCTGCTCCTCTCCTGCCCCGGCACCGGTTTTACCAAGTGTTCCAAAACCATGGGCATCATCAACAAACAGCCGGAAGTTGTATTTTTTCTTCAGCTCAACAATTTCCTTAAGCTTTCCCTGCTCCCCGCGCATTCCAAATACACCTTCAGAAATTAATAAAATTCCGCCTCCGGTTTGTTCGGCGATCTTTGTAGCGCGCTGCAGGTTTTTTTCGATACTCTCCATATCGTTGTGCTTATAGGTAAAGCGCTGGCCCAGGTGAAGCCTTACCCCATCTATAATACAGGCGTGGGCATCTACATCATACACAATAACATCAGATTTTGATACCAGCGCATCTATGGTGGAAACCATTCCCTGGTACCCAAAATTAAGAAGATAAGCAGCCTGTTTATGTACAAAAGCAGCTAACTCGTCCTGCAACCTTTCATGAAGATCTGTATGGCCGCTCATCATCCTGGCTCCCATTGGATAAGCAGAACCGTATTGTTTTGCGGCTTCAGCATCTATTTTACGAACCTCCGGGTGATTCGCAAGTCCCAGATAATCATTGATACTCCAGGTAATTACTTCTTTTCCCCTGAATTTCATCCTGTTAGAAATTTCTCCTTCAAGTTTAGGAAAAACAAAATATCCTTCAGCCTGTTCTGCCCATTTTCCCAGCGGGCCTTTATCTTTGTATATTTTATCAAATAAATCCTTCATTGATTCTTTTTTATACGAGCCACAAAAGTACTCAAAATCGGCAGAATTGCCCAAAGTTATTTTACTGCTGTAGCAGCTAAAAAGAAAAGCATCCATTTGAGGATGCTTTTAAGGGAATTTATAGGATGTGACCTGCAAATCTATTTTATAAACTCAATTTGTTGCGCGGCAACTTCGTTTTTAGTATCAAAAAAGCCCTGGTCATTCATCCAGTCATCACTGTAAACTTTGCTCATATAACGGGAGCCATGATCTGGGAAAATAGTCACCACTTTGCTGTTTTCATCAAATTCCCCTTCTTCGGCAAGTTGTTTTATTCCCTGCATGGCTGCACCACTGGTATATCCCAGAAAAAGGCCTTCGGTTTTTGCCAGCTCCCGGGCAGTATGGGCACTCTCCTCATCGGTAACTTTTACAAACTTATCGATGGCATCAAAATCGGTAGCGGTGGGGATAAGATTCTTCCCTAAGCCTTCTATCCGGTAAGGATAGATTTCTTCAGAATCAAACTCCCGGGTCTCATGGAATTTTTTCAATACTGAACCATAAGCATCTATTCCTATAATTTTTACTTCAGGGTTTTGCTCTTTTAAATACCTGGCCGTACCGGAAATAGTTCCTCCCGTCCCGCTGCAGGCGATAAGGTGAGTAATTTTTCCTTCCGTTTGCTTCCATATTTCAGGCCCGGTACTGCGATAATGCGCATCCATATTAAGCTCATTGAAGTACTGGTTAATGTAAACCGAATTTTTAGTTTCAGAATGTATCCTTTTTGCCACCTGATAGTAAGACCGGGGATCGTCTGCCGCAACGTGCGCGGGGCAAACATAAACTTTTGCTCCCATGGTCTTGAGCATATCTATTTTATCTTTTGAAGCTTTGGAACTAACGGCAAGGATGCACTCGTAACCTTTTATAACACTTACCATGGCAATACTAAAACCGGTATTGCCGGAAGTGGTTTCTACGATGGTGCTTCCCGGCTTTAAAATTCCCTTTCTTTCAGCTTCTTCAATTATATATAAAGCGATACGGTCTTTTGCGGAGTGGCCGGGATTAAAGGCTTCTACTTTAGCATAGAATGTACCTTTAAAGCTTTTGGTTATTTTATTTAATTGAATAAGGGGTGTATTCCCAATAAGTTGTAATACATTTTCATACACTTTCAACTCTTCTTTCATAAAACCCATTTATGTTACAGAAAAAGGTTTTAAAAAACATCAAATCCCCACTAAAGGCAGAGAAACAAGGTCTTTTAAAACTTTTCAAAGTTAAGGCAAAATTTTTAATTATTCTTTAATTCCTTCCAAATCCAGTAAAAAGACATATTCTTCGGCTACTTCCTTTAGCGCTTCAAACCTTCCTGATGCGCCTCCATGCCCGGCATCCATATTGGTATGCAGCAGCAGCAAATTATTGTCTGTTTTTAATTCCCTCAATTTGGCCACCCATTTTGCCGGCTCCCAGTATTGTACCTGGGAATCGTGCAATCCGGTGGTGACCAGCATATTGGGATATTCCTGAGCCTTCACATTGTCATAAGGAGAATATGATTTCATGTATTCATAGTACCCCGGGTTATTAGGGTTCCCCCATTCATCATATTCTCCCGTGGTTAAAGGAATACTGTCATCTAACATGGTGGTTACCACATCTACAAAGGGAACCGCGGCAATAACGCCATTATAAAGCTGCGGCGCCATATTTATTACAGCTCCCATCAATAATCCCCCGGCAGAACCACCCATGGCGTAAAGATGTTCCGGAGAGGTGTAACATTCTTTAATAAGATGCTTAGACACATCTATATAATCGGTAAAAGTATTCCTTTTATTGTACAGCTTTCCATCTTCGTACCAGCCTCTTCCCAAATATTCGCCCCCGCGAATATGCGCGATGGCATAAATAAAACCACGATCCAGCAGGCTTAGCCTTACTGAAGAAAAATAAGGATCTATGGTAGATCCGTAAGAGCCGTAGGCATATTGCAGCAGCGGGTTTTTCCCGTTACGATTAATACCTTTTCTATAAACCATAGTAACAGGAATTTTAGTGCCATCTTCAGCAGTGGCCCATATGCGCTCTGAGCTATAGTTATTCTTGTTGAATTCGCCCCCAAGAACCTCCTGTTCCTTCAACACAGTTTTTTCCTTAGTTTCCATATCAAAGTCTACCACAGAAGTTGGCGTGGTAAGCGAGTTATAGGTATAGCGCAGCGTGGTAGTGTTAAAAGCCGAATTTATGGAAGTATATGCCGTATAGGTTTCATTATCAAAAGGAATATAAAAATCTTCCTTTTGATCCCAGCGAATGATCCTAATTTTATTAAGACCATTATGCCTTTCACTTACTACCAGAAAATCCCTAAAAATATCAATATCTTCCAAAAGATAATCCTTACGATGCGGGATTTCATCTTTCCAGTGTTCCATCCCGGTATGATCCACCGGGGTCTTCATCAATTTAAAATTAACAGCTTTATCCTTATTTGTAAGAATATAAAAGTGATCTTCAAAATGAGAAATACTATACTCCAGTCCTTTTACACGCGGCTGAAAAATGCGGAATTCCCCGTCGGGGTTATCGGCTTCAAGAATACGATATTCGGTGGTAAGGGTACTGCTGGAACCAATAATTATGTACTTTCTGGACTTAGATTTATACACATACGTATTGTAGGTATCATCATTCTCCTGAAATACCAGTTCATCTTCAGCAGGATCGGTGCCCAGGATGTGTTTGTAGATTTGAAAAGACCTTAGCGTTTGCTCGTCTTTCTTGGTATAATAAAGAGATCTGTTATCATTAGCCCAGGTAGAGCTACCGGTAGTATTTTCTATGGCTTCAGGATAGAATTCCCCGGTTTGTAAGTTTTTAATCCTGATGGTATATTTCCTACGGCTTACAGTATCTGTGGCAAAAGCGCACATCGTATTGTCAGGACTCACATTTAGTCCTCCCAGCCGGTAGTAATCAAATCCCCGGGCCATTTCGTTTACATTGAATAAAATTTCCTCCGGGGCGTCCAGGCTTTCCTGCTTCCTGGAATATACTGGATAATCCTTGCCGGTCTCAAACCTGGTAAGGTACCAGTAGCCATTAAGCTTATAGGGAACAGACTCATCATCTTCCTTTATCCTGCCCCTCATTTCTTCAAAAAGTTTTTCCTGAAAAGCTTTGGTATGAGCAGTCATTTTTTCATTATAACCGTTCTCCTGCTCCAGATAATCAATCACTTCAGGATTTTCCCTGTTGTTCATCCAGTAATAATTATCTATTCTCACGTCCCCGTGAATTTCAAGTTTCTTCGGAATTTTCCTTGCCTTTGGAGGCAAAATATCTGTTTTCAAATGTATTCGGTTTTTGAGCATTGGCAAATGTAAAACATCCAAAGAAAAAAACAGATATTATACTGATAACTTGCCCTTTTCAATGGGTATTTTTGGTAAATTTGAACGTAACCAAAAAAAGAAGACTATGTTTGGAGATATGATGGGTATGATGAATAAAATTAAAGAAACCCAGGAAAAAGTTGAAGCAACCAAGGAAAGGCTAAAAACAGTGCTTATTGATGAAGAATCCAGTGACGGACTGCTGAAAATAACCATTACCGCTACCAGGGAAATCAAAAATATTTCTATTGCCGATGAATTGCTTGAAGATAAAGAACAACTTGAAGATTATTTAGTGCTTACGCTGAATAAAGCCATTTCCCGCGCTTCAGAAGTTAATGAAGCAGAACTTGGCGCTGTTGCCAAAGAAGGAATGCCAGATATTCCAGGAATGGATATGTTCAAATAGACTGTAGACTGTAGACTGTAGACTGTAGGCTGTAGGCTGTAGGCTGTAGGCTGTAGGCTGTAGGCTGTAGGCTGTAGGCTGTAGGCTGTAGGCTGTAGGCTGTAGG
>NZ_JBGFSM010000013.1:0-59402 GCF_041679265.1 Autumnicola aciditolerans | reverse complement strand
CTAAAATAAAACCCCCAATTTTTCTAAGAAAAACCGGGGGTTTTATTTTTTCCTCTTTTCTCTCTCCTCTTAATTATTCCATTTCTAATTTCAAACTTCTACCCTCTAACTTCATATCACGCTTCTCCCCGTGCAGGATAATCTTTTTCAAGCACAAAATCTACAGCTTTAAGTAAATCATCAAATTTTGGCCGGGCAAAAGGCATAGATTGTACAGATGCTGCATACAAAGTGAAATCTGGCTTTATCAGGAAAATTGCAGGTTCAAAAAACACCTCCGGTTCCTCCTCTTTTATTCCTTCAGAAATATATAAATCCCATTTGCGGGCATCTTCAGGAGCAAGCCCATAACCGATAACAAGGTTTTCCACATCCCACTTTTCAGCAGTCTTCCCGGCTCTTTCTTTGGAATCCCCACTAACGCAAATTACACTCACTCCTTTCTCCCTGAATTTGTCAATTTTACTATTCAGTTCTTCCAGGTATTTTTTACAAACCGGGCAATGCAATCCACGGTAAAAAACAATCATGGTAAAATTTTCAGGTTTTTGATCCCGCAACTCCCATTGCATTCCGTTTACCGTATCTACTATTAATCCCGGAACTTCCTTTTTTGGCAATGTATTTTTCATATCTCCTTCTTTAGTTTTTGATAAAATACCACTTTTGAAAAGTTCTTGCTATTAAAGCGCAATTAATCTTCTGTTAAGCTTGCCAAAAATCAAATCCTACAGCTGAATTTCACTTAAAACTTTCAGAAATTTCTGGTGCATTTCTTCGGAATAATCCAGGTGCGTAACAATCCTTAGCTTTCCCTGTCCCATATTGCTTATCCTGATGTTTTCCTGCTGCAGCTTTTTCATGAATTCCGCTTCATCTGAAGCATTTTTCAGGTAAAAAATGATGATATTGGTTTCTACCGGTTCCACTTCAGCTACATAAGCCTGCGCGCTTAGAGAATCGCCAATTTCAGCAGCCCTTCTGTGATCATCAGCTAAACGCTCCACCTGGTGGTCCAGCGCATAAATGCCCGCAGCAGCCATAAAGCCTACCTGGCGCATGCCGCCACCCAATACTTTACGAACCCGGATGGCATTTTTCATAATATCGTTATTTCCAATGAGCACAGTGCCTATTGGGGTACCTAAACCTTTGGACAGGCATACCGAAATGGTATCGAAAATTTTCCCGTAATCTTTGGGATCCTCATTTTTCGCAACTAAAGCATTAAAAAGGCGTGCCCCGTCAAGATGCAGCCCCAGATTATGCTTATCACAAACTTTCCTTATCTTTTTGAATTCCTCAAAATCATAACAGGCCCCGCCTCCTTTGTTGGTGGTATTTTCCAGGCAAACCAAAGTGGAAAGCGGGCTATGGTAAAAGTCCGGCGGATTAATATTCTCCTCCACCTGCGCTGCAGTGATCATCCCGCGGTGGCCATCTACAAGTTTACACGAAACCCCACTGTTAAAGGAAGCACCGCCACCTTCGTAATTAAAAACATGCGCCCACTTATCGCAGATCAATTGCTCTGCAGGCTGGGTATGCAATTTTATCGCCGCCTGGTTAGCCATACTCCCGGTGGGAAAAAACAGCGCCTGGTCTTTCCCGAACATAGCTGCCAGTTTCTTTTCCAGTTTGTTTACCGTTGGGTCTTCTTTATACACATCGTCTCCAACCTCAGCTCCCATAATTGCCTGCAACATTCCTTTTGTTGGCCTGGTTACCGTATCGCTTCTTAAATCTATTTCTTTCATTTTAATCTTTAATCCTGTACTAATTAGTTAACTCTCTATTTTATATTTAATTATTTAATCCCCCTTGCTTTTATACTGAAACAAATTAGTCCAGGGTAAAACTACCAATAGGGGAACCATCAGGAATTTCAGGAGCATTGGGGATCACTTTAAATTCTGAAGGATCCTCCTGAAACTCCTTTATCTCCAAAAGCATCTGCCTGTATATTGGTTCATCTTGTTTTCTTAGCCAATGACGTACCTCATCAATCTGGGCATTTGCAATGGCTTTAACCTGTGGAGTGGCGTCTTTATGTACTGCAAGATTCATAAGATGCTGAAGTACATTATAGCCTACAGTATTCTGAACTTCCTGCAAATAGGGATCTTTTTGGGAAGTTTTGATTGTTTGGGAAATAAGCCGGTTAATCACTTCCTCCAGCCCCAGGTTGTTTTTATCCAAAGATTTTTGCTGAACAAGCCTGGCAGCCCTCTCCGGGTGCAGTAAAAGTCTAAGGGTCATATCGCTTGCTGTGGCCGGCGCAGCCAAAGCATCAAAAGAAACCCCGGTATTACCTTTAAAAGATTCCCTGGTGCGGGGATAACCAAAAGCCCGTGGCGGGAAAAGCATTAACTTGTCCCGGGGTATTGCCAGTTCTTTTGCATCAAGGGTTTGCAACACCGCTTGCAGGGCTTTTTGTTGTTTTCCAGAAGGGGCCATTTTCACCACAGTTTCAGCGCCACCTTTAACAGCATAATTATATTCGAGCCCTCCAATATTTTTTACAGCAGCTTCGGTTTGATACCGATGAAAAAAATACAGCGGAACAAAAACATCTTCCAGTACCGAATAAGCTTCATTCGTCCTTATGTTGTCTTTAGAAAAATTCTGAATCGCTTTTCTTCTAATTTTCAGGACCTCTTCCAGTTCTTCTGCAGCATTTGCGCCATTGTCCCATAAATGGGCATTAATGTGCGCACCGCCGGCTGCCCTGGCATCACTGTCGGTAATAAACTGAAGTCCTTCCGCGGTGGCTTCAGAAATAACATTATTCAGGTATTCCCTTTGCGACTGGCCTTCAGGAATCGCTCCATAACTATATTCTACCATTACTTTATCCCACTCTCCTATTCCCGTATCATAGGCATTGCTTAGCGATATCTTCCCATTTTCCAGTTCAAACTGCGGGTGTGGGTAGTCCATCACCGAAGCCCTGTCACTTACACTGGCTGCGAAATTATGAGCGAAGCCAAGGGTATGCCCTACCTCATGGGCGGCAAGCTGCCGTATCCTTGCCAGAGCCATTGTCATCATTTCCTGATGATTTTCATCATTTCCAGCAAAAGGCTGGTTTAACAGGGCCTGGGCAATCATAAAATCCTGCCTTATCCGTAAGCTCCCCAGGCTTACATGGCCTTTTATAATTTCTCCGGTACGTGGATCTACCACGCTGGCACCATAACTCCAGCCACGGGTAGAACGGTGCACCCACTGGATCACGTTATATCTAACATCCAGGGGATCTGCATCTTCCGGCAGCATCTTTACCTGGAATGCATTTTTATAGCCTATAGCACTAAAAGCCTGGTCCCACCAGGAAGCTCCTTCCAGCAATGCCGACCTTACAGGCTCTGGCGTGCCCGGGTCCAGGTAATAGACTATGGGTTGCTCGGCTTCACTTATCGCCGCTCCAGGATTTTTCTTCTGCAGGCGGTGCCTTATGGCAAAACGTTTTTCCAAGGGCTCAAAAACGGGGGAAGCGTAATCGTAATAAGAGATGGAAATTGCCCCGCTCCGGGGATCAAAAATTCTTTTCTCATAATTATCGTCCGGCAATTTAACAAAGCTATGATGCTGTACAAGGCTTATATTTTCAGGGTCCGGTACCACACTTCTTATGGTGCTTCCTTCCGGCTCCCCTTCAAAAGTAAGCAGTGCCTCAAATTCTGCATTTTCAGGAAAAGCCTTGGTGCCGGGAAGAGACAAGGCACTTTTTTCTTTATTCAGTTTATAGCTTCCGTAGTGGCCGCGTTTTAATTTTTGAACCACGCCATGGGCATCCCGCATTAAAAAAGGAGTAAAATCTATTACATAGCTGCTGTCCTTTTTTTCTTTAATCTCAAACCCGAAAAGTACAGATTTGGCAAAGGCTTCTTCTACGCTCTGCTTTTCCTGAAGATTATCTGTTATAGCCCTGTATTTATAGTTAGGCTGAACAAGAAGGAGCTTATTTCCGGCTTTCCTGAATTTCACAATTATGCCATCCCCCAGCTGGCCGCGGTCCAGGCCTATATCGTTAGAACCTACCCCGCTTCTTATAAAATGGGTATATAAAAATTCTGAATCTAAATTTTTTACTTCAAGGTATAATTCATCCTCTTCTTTATTATAATGAAAATTGAAAAAGCCGTTGTAAGATTTAAGGGAGTCTTTTTCATCTAAAAACTGGGAGTTGGAGAGTTGGGTTACCAGCAAAAACAGGCAGCAGAAGATTTTTTTCATGAACAATTTAATTGGAGGTTAAAGTTATAAAATTTACGCAGCCGGAAAAGCCATTTGGCCTTATGAAATTCAGCAAAATTGAACGTGATTTTTTTTAAATTTTCAATTATTCAAAGTATTAATATGAAATCAGCAGCTTCTAATTTCCTGAAAAGTTGTAATTTATAAGAAAAGATAAGGCAATGAATACTTACGATAATCAACCTACATTTTCTTCTTATAAAAATGATCCCAGATTTTTTGATGAGATTTTTGATGAAAACAACCAGGTAAAAGAGGTATATAAAACTCTTCTCAACCTTTACAGCGAACACTCGGCACAGGATTTTGCACTCTTAAATAATAAAGCTAAAGCTTCCTTCTTTAATCAGGGAATTACTTTCCAGGTGTATGGGGAACACGAAACAAAAGAAAAGATCTTTCCCTTTGACCTTTTCCCCAGGATTATTGCTCCGGAAGAATGGGAGCATATAGAGAAAGGAGTATTGCAGCGCAGCCGCGCCTTAAATCATTTTCTATGGGACGTTTACCACGACAAGAACATAATAAAAGACGGAATTGTGCCTCTTGAACTTATAAATTCTTCAGTTAATTACCTGGACCAGATGATAGACCTCGATCCTCCGGGGGGAATTTACAACCATATCTCCGGAACAGATCTTATAAAACATTCAGACGGGGAATATTATGTCCTGGAAGATAATATCCGCTGCCCTTCCGGGGTAAGTTATGTAATATGCAACCGTACAGCCTTGAAGAGGGCACTATTTGGGGTTTTTAATCATTATCAAACCCACACGGTTACAGATTATGCCCAAAATTTACTGGAGATCATAGAATCTGTTAAACCGCATGGTGTAGACAATCCAAATTGTGTGGTAATCACTCCCGGGATATACAATTCTGCTTATTATGAGCATTCCTACCTTGCCAAGGCAATGGGGGTGGAACTGGTAGAGGGCCGCGATCTTTTTGTGGAAAATGATTTTGTTTACATGAAAACCATTAGGGGCCCGGAAAAAGTGGATGTAATTTACAGAAGGGTGGACGATTTATTCCTGGACCCGCTGGAATTTAAACCTGATTCCACACTTGGTGTTCCCGGATTGTTAGCAGCTTACCGGCAGGGAAATGTTTGTATAGTTAATGCCCCCGGTACTGGAGTGGCAGATGACAAGGCTGTTTATACCTATATGCCTCAGATTATAAAATATTATCTTGATGAAGAGCCCATTCTAAAAAATGTACATACCTATCACTGCAGCCGTCCCGAGGAATTAAAGTATGTTCTGGGAAATGTTGAAAAATTGGTTATTAAACCGGTGGATGAATCTGGAGGATATGGAATTTCCATTGGGAATAAATTAACTAAAGAGGAGATTGAAAAGGTAAAAACCACCGTAAAGGCCAATCCGCGTAAGTATATTGCTCAACCTATAATGTCCCTTTCAACCCATGCAACTTATATAGAAGATAATGAAACTTTCGAGCCAAGGCATGTAGATCTCCGAACATTTACCCTCCTTGGGCAGGAAAAGGATTTTGTCTTAAAAGGCGGCCTTACGAGGGTGGCTTTAAAAAAAGGAAATTTGGTTGTTAATTCTTCTCAGGGAGGTGGTTCAAAAGACACCTGGGTTTTAAAAAAGTAAACTATTTATGCTAGCAAGAGTAGCCAACAATTTATTCTGGATGGGCCGTTATATAGAACGTACAGAACATGTAGCCAGATATCTTAATGTAAATTATTTTTCATCCCTGGATGCGCCAAATGAACTTTCCCAATCCCGGCAATTTGTTTTAAAATCTATGCTGTATATGGCAGATGATGCCGTAAAATCTTCTAAAGAATTAAATGAAGAAGAGGTTCTTTATGATATTGGCCTTAATCCCGACAAGGATTTTTCTATTATCAATTATGTAAAATCTGCCAGGGAAAATGCCAACAGCGCCAGGGATTTAATTTCTACAGAATTATATGAAGCTTTAAACCGCTTTTATCATTATGTGCTTAATTATGATAAAAATACCTTTGTAAAAAGCGGGTTATATGATTTTACGGTTCATGTGGCCGAGTCTACCGCGGTACTGCGGGGGAAAATAAGAGGAACCCTTTTGCATGATGATGTTTATGCCATTATTATGTTAGGGATTAATCTGGAAAGGGCCATGCAGATCATTCGCATTATTAATGCCAAATATAATGATGCCCTTATTGCAAAAGGAAGCTATGGAGAAGCCATTAAGAAAAGTTATGAATGGATCACCCTGTTAAAATGCACAGAATCCTACGATATGATGCGCCGGCATTATAAAAAAACGCCCGATAGCAACAACACCCTGGAATTTTTAATTTTAAACCCCAGCTGTCCCCGCTCTATCATGAACTGCCTTAATGAATTAAGCCGGCATATGGAAGAGCTTATACAGGAAAAACGTGCCCACAAAGATTCTGTGGCTTTCCTTGTAGGTAAGGTAAAAGCTGAATATGAATACAAGCATATTGAAGAAATAGAAGGAGATTTCCAAACATTTATTGAACGCATCCAGGATTCTCTTGTTCAAATAGGTCAAAAAATGGAAAAGGAATATTTTAACTATTAGCTATGCTACAGATGATTAAATTTGCAGGAATTAAATTTGCCTACAGTGGAATATACTATAAAATACAAAGCACATAATACCTACGAAGCATCCACTAACGGTGCTTTGTGGCAGTTTCTTATTACTCCTGAAGACAATGAGCACCAGAGCCTGGAACATTCTATATTTAAAAATTCCCTGCAGGTTCCCGTAGAAAACAGCATTAATGGATATGGCTTTAAAACCTTCAGGGTCAATTCTAAAAATGTAATAAGTGAAATAGAGTTTGAAGCAGAATTCAGGATCTGGAAAAAAGAAATCAATCCGTTTGATGGAATTACCTCCGCAGACCCCGCAAAGGATTTTCAGCTTTTAGAGGAACTTAGCTTCCGGGTGGAACATGAGCAATATCTTAGAAGTACAGCGCTTACAGCTTTACCGGAACAGTTGGAATCTGTCTTGAATTTTGACCATTCGCAGAGTATTTTTGAAAATCTTCAAAAGCTAAATAACTGGATATTTGATAGTTTTCAGTTTAAGGCAGATGTGACCGATGTAGATACCAATCTAAGCCAGGTTATCAAAAATAAAAAGGGAGTATGCCAGGATTTTACGCACCTGTTTTGTGCCATGGCAAGAAAAAATAAAATCCCTACCAGATATGTATCCGGTTACCTGCACCAGGGAAACGGGTACTTTGGAGATAGCCAGATGCATGCCTGGGCAGAAAGTTACATTCCCGGCAAAGGATGGACCGGGTTTGATCCCACCAATAACCTGCTGGCTGTTGAAAACCACATAAAGGTAGCCCATGGGAAAGATTATACCGACTGCCCTCCTATTAAAGGTATCGTTTTTACCTCTGGGGCAAATGAAACCATTTACACTGTGGAAGTAACCTCACAACAGCAACAGCAACAGCAGTAACAGGAATTTCAACAATAATTTCTTGTTAAGGATCCCCCCTAAATTAAAAAAGTATTATAATTTCGGGTAAAATTGAATAAATGGTTACTACCGATCAGGTAAAAGATATAAAAGAAAGGATTTCTGCACTGCATACCCATCTTGATATTGAGCAGAAACAAATTGAAATCCAGAATGAGGAAGAAAAAACCTTTGATCCCGATTTCTGGAACGATCCCAAAGAAGCCGAGGCGGTAATGCGGGTGCTTAGAGGGAAGAAAAAATGGGTGCAGGAATACGGGCAGGCAAAGAATCTTCTGGAAGAACTTCAGGTTTTAATAGAATTTCATGAAGAAGGAGACGCTTCCGAAGAAGAGGTTCAAAAACAATATGAAAAAATAATGAACCTGCTGGAAGGCATTGAATTTAGAAATATGCTTTCTGAAGAAGGGGACGATCTTAGTGCGGTGCTCCAAATTACAGCAGGCGCCGGCGGAACAGAGAGTTGTGACTGGGCACAAATGCTAATGCGCATGTACCTGATGTGGGCAGAAAAACAGGGCTATAAAATTAAAGAACTTAACTACCAGGCCGGTGATGTGGCAGGAATAAAAACAGTGACCCTTGAGATTGAAGGAGAATTTGCTTTTGGATGGCTAAAAGGGGAAAATGGGGTTCACCGTTTGGTTAGAATTTCCCCATTTGACAGTAATGCGAAAAGGCATACTTCTTTTGCATCTGTTTATGTATATCCTTTAGCTGATGAAAGTATTGAAATAGAAATTAATCCTTCTGAAATTTCCTGGGAAACCATGCGTTCCTCTGGTGCGGGAGGACAAAATGTAAATAAAGTAGAAACCGCAGTAAGATTACGCCATGCGCCTACCGGGATAGTTGTAGAGAATTCTGAAACCCGTTCCCAGCTGGAAAACAAAAACAAGGCCATGCAACTGTTAAAGAGCCAGTTATACGAGATTGAGCTGCAAAAACAACAGGCACAGCGAAGGGAGATTGAAGATTCCAAAATGAAAATTGAATGGGGGTCGCAAATAAGAAATTATGTAATGCATCCTTATAAACTGGTGAAAGATGTGAGAACCGGTGAGGAAACTGGGAATGTAGATGATGTAATGGACGGAGAACTGGACAATTTCCTTAAGGCTTATTTAATGATGATGGGGCAACGGAATGATGATTGATAATACTTTGGAGATATTTTATTATTAAAATTAATTGTTTATTTTAAGAACAGTAAAGCTAGAAGGAAATGATCACCATATATCATAACACACGTTGTAGAAAATCCAGGGAAGGACTGGAAATGGTTAAAAATTCCGGGCAGGATTACCGTGTAAGAGAATATTTGAAAGTACCTTTAACAGAAGAAGAAATTTCGGCATTAATTGAGAAATTGAATATTTCTCCAATTCAATTAGTGAGGAAAAATGAAAAAATCTGGAAAGAGAATTATAAAGATAAAGATCTTAGCGACCGGGAACTCATAGCTATTATGGCAAAAAACCCCAGGTTAATACAAAGACCGGTGGTAGAAAACCAAGAAAAAGCGGTTATAGGAAGGCCGCCTTCAACTATTGAAGAAATACTGTGAAAACAAAAAAATCACAAAAAAGGGAGAGAATGAAACTAGAACAAAGGTTAGGACTAATAGGTTTGGCAGGAGCGCTTGTAGCAGGCTTCGTCTATACCAATATCTATATACATAAAAAAAACAGGCAGGAAATAAAGGAAATTGCAGAAGAACTTGCATATACCTGGAAATCTAAATTAAACCTGAAACTGGACCAGGTACATAAACTGGAAGACCTGATTATTGAATATACCATCAAAAAAAATGAAATCATCAATTCTTCACTGAATCATGATTCCCAGATCACAAAGTTAAAATCTATTCAAAAATCGGAAGATGCTGCGCTTAAAAAACTATTTAATGAAGAACAATATAAAGAGTATGTTGCTATAAACAGGCAAATCACCCAGAAATCTTAATTTTTCAGAAGGGATTGGGCGGTGGCTTTCGGAAGAGATGGCTCTTTAACGCAATCTTAACCTTTTTCAATTAAACCATCCAGGTTTTGCGGGGTCAAAAGAGAAAATCTGTCTATGACCACCAAAAATTTCCGTGGAGTAAGTTGCACCCTTATTCTTCTTTTTAGTTTCATTTTTAATGCAAACGCTCAAAACCCCGATGCGGAATATGTGATTTCGGGAAAGGTAATTGATAACGACCTTGAAGTTCCCCTGGAATATGCCACTATTTCGGTTACCAATGTTAATAATCCTCAGGATGTCACCGGGGGAGTTACCGATGTAGACGGTAATTTTTCAATAGAAGTACCCCAGGGCACATATAATATTTTGGTGGAATTTATTTCCTATGAGCCTAAAAATTTTAATAACCGTACCATTAATACTGATGTTAACTTAGGAACTATTCCTTTGGGAGTGAGTTCTTCCAGCCTGGATGAGGTAGTGGTGAGAGCGGAAACCACCCAGGTAGATGTAAGGTTGGACAAGAAGATATACAATATTGGAAAAGACCTCACTACCGCAGGAGGTACCGTGAGCGATGCCCTTAATAATGTACCCTCCATTTCTGTAGATGTGGAAGGCGGTATAAGCTTACGGGGTAATGAAAACGTAAAAATTCTTATTAACGGCAAACCTTCAGCCATGGCAGGTTTTGGAGGGACCGATGTACTGGCACAGCTTCCGGCAGAGGCTATTGAACGTGTAGAAGTGATCACTTCTCCTTCAGCAAGATATGATGCTGAGGGAACCGCCGGGATTATAAACATTATCCTTCGGAAACAGGAAACCCTTGGATTTAATGGTTCCCTTACCTTAAATACCGGCTATCCCGAAACCGCAGGTGTTTCAGCAAACCTTAACTACAGGACAGAAAATTATAACCTTTTTACCACCACAGGTTACAGATACTCAGAATCTCCTGGAAATGGCTTTTTTGATACACGTTATTTTAATGAACAACTGGATGCTTATATTGATAGTGTTCCATATAACCGAAACATAGAGAACCGCGATTATGACAGGATAAACAGAGGCTTTAACACCAACGTGGGTATGGAATATTATATTAATGACATGTCCTCCATCACCGGTGCGATTTTCTACAGATATGGGAATGATGATGACCTTACCACCAACACCAGTGAATATTACTTAAACAATGCTCCACAGCTGGGTACTTCAAGGTTTGAAAGGGAAACTGAAGATGATGACAGTTATCAGTTTTCGCTGAATTACATCAATAAGTTTGATAATGAAGGCCACCAGTTAACTGCAGACTTTCAGTATGAAATAGACAAGGAAACACAAGCTTCCTATATTCGGGAGCCTGTTACCTTTAACAATACTACAGATGATGATATTTCTATTCCGCGGGAACAAACTTCTACCATAGAAGACCAAAAAGAATATTTATTTCAGGCAGATTATGTTAGGCCAATTGGAGAAGATTCCCAATTTGAAGCCGGTTACCGTGGAAACTTTGAGAATGAAGTGACAGATTATGAACTTTATCAGGAAAATGCCAATGGAGAACTCCTGTTAAACGAAAATCAGACCAATGTTTTTGATTATACTGAAAATGTAAACGCCCTATATGCACAGTACGGTTCCAAGTTTGGTGATTTTAGCTTTTTACTGGGTTTACGTGCGGAGAACACGCAATTAAAAGGGAGAATAGATTCTGAATTAGAAGAAGCTGAATTACAGGAGATTTTTCGCTTTCCAATTAATACCGATTTCGACAACAATTACTTTGGCCTGTTTCCAACCGTAAACCTTATTTACGAATTGGGAGAAGAAGAAAATATTACCGTTGGATATAATAGAAGGATCAACAGGCCGCGTGGCTGGTATATAAATCCTTTCCCTTCCAGAAGTAGTAGAAACAATGTATTTCAGGGAAACCCCAATCTGCAACCGGCCTTTTCCAATGCTTTTGATGTTGGTTATTTAAAAAGATGGGAAAAATTAACCCTTACCTCTTCGGTTTATTACCAAAGGGAAACCGATGCTTTTACCAGGGTGCAGGAAAATGTGGAAATAAGCATTGCCAATCCAAATTATGTGGAAGGCGAAAGTGATCCTTCAGACCGTTATGTTGATCAGCTTGTAATTCGCAGTATCCCTATCAATCTCGCCACCAATGACCGTATGGGGGCAGAAATTGGTTTTCTTTATAATCCTGCCGATTGGTTAAGGCTTAATGGTAGTTTTAATTACTTTCAGTTTAATCTGGATGGAGAATTTAACGGCACCGATTACAGCCAGAAAAACACCAGTTATTTTGGAAGGTTCAGTTCTAAAGTGAGCCTGCCCTGGAAAATAGACTGGCAAACCAATGCCTTTTACCGCGGGCCTTCAGATGAAGTACAGGGAACCCAGGATGGGATTCTTTCTATAGATCTCGCATTAAGTAAAGAAATACTTAATGAGAATGCCACTATTTCTTTAAACGTACGGGATTTGCTGAATTCCAGAAAAAGAAGCTCCTACACCCTAACGGACAATTACGAACAGGATAGTGAATTCCAGTGGAGGCAAAGGCAGATAAATGTTTCTTTTATCTATAGGTTTAATCAGCAAAAAAGACAGCAGCAGCGTCGTGAAGAAGGAGAAAATGGTGGAGATGGAGAGATGGATGGGGAATTCTAGAAAAAGTAAAAGCATAAAAAAAGGGACAAAGATATGTCCCTTTTTTTATGCTGTTTTATTTCGCTTCTTCTGCTTTTTTCTTTGCCTTTCTCTCCTTAAGCAGTTCTGTTATGGAACCACCAAGCCAGTAAGGAACTATGGCTACCAGGAAAAACATTAACCAAAAGCCCATGGTTAAAATCACAAGAAAAAGTAAAAACCCAAGATACTGATCAAATTCGAACATAATTCCTTAAATTTTGAATCTCGTCAAATATATAAACTCTGCCGGCTTATCACAATTAAATTCTAAAATTTCTATTACAGAAGTTTCGAAAACCTATATTCTAAAATGGTTTTAGCAGGATAAGTAACTGAAATTAAATCCTTTTTTTAAGCTAAAGAAGCGGCTAAAATGTAAATTTGTAGAGCAAATAATTTTTAACATTATGGATTACAGAATAGAGAAAGACACCATGGGGGAAGTTAAAGTTCCTTCAGATAAACTTTGGGGAGCTCAGACAGAGCGTTCGAGAAATAATTTTAAAATAGGCCCTCCTGCAAGCATGCCGTTGGAAATAATTTATGGCTTCGCTTATCTTAAAAAGGCCGCGGCCTATACCAATTGTGAGCTTGGGGTTCTTCCTGTTGAAAAAAGGGATTTGATAGCAAAGGTTTGTGACGAAATTCTTGCGGGAAATCATGACGATCAATTCCCGCTGGTTATCTGGCAAACCGGGAGCGGCACCCAAAGTAACATGAATGTGAATGAAGTTATTGCCAACCGTGCCCATCAGATAGCCGGAAAAACAATTGGGGAAGGCGAAAAAACTTTACAGCCTAATGATGATGTAAATAAATCCCAGTCTTCTAACGATACTTTCCCAACCGGGATGCACATTGCAGCCTATCATAAAATTTCAAAAATTACCCTTCCGGGAATTAAAAGATTGAGAGAAGCACTAAAGAAAAAATCTGAAGAATTTAAGGAAGTGGTAAAAATTGGGCGTACTCATTTTATGGATGCCACTCCCCTAACCCTGGGTCAGGAATTTAGTGGTTATGTAGCCCAGCTGGACCATGGGATAAATGCACTGGAAAGCACATTGCCTCATTTAGCTGAATTAGCCCTTGGAGGAACCGCTGTGGGAACAGGATTAAACACTCCAAAAGGCTATTCCAAACGTGTGGCAGAGTTTATCGCGAAATTCACTGAACTCCCTTTTGTTTCTGCAGGAAATAAATTTGAAGCCTTGGCCGCCCATGACGCCCTTGTAGAAACCCACGGCGCATTAAAACAGCTGGCTGTCTCCCTTAATAAAATTGGAAATGATATCAGGATGCTTGCTTCGGGACCCCGTAGTGGAATTGGAGAAATTATTATCCCTGCCAATGAGCCCGGTTCTTCTATTATGCCAGGTAAGGTGAACCCCACGCAGTGTGAAGCCTTAACAATGGTATGTGCCCAGGTAATTGGCAATGATGTAAGCATAAGCGTAGGAGGTATGCAGGGCCAGTTTGAACTTAATGTCTTTAAACCGGTAATGGCCGCTAATCTTTTACAAAGCGCCCAGCTTCTTGGCGATGCCTGCAAATCTTTTGAAGAGCATTGTGTAACTGGAATAGAACCTAATCATGAAAGGATACAGGAATTACTTAATAATTCCCTGATGCTTGTTACTGCCTTAAATACTAAAATTGGATATTACAAAGCGGCAGAAATTGCTAATACCGCCCATAAAAATGGAACCACTTTAAAAGAAGAAGCCGTGAACCTTGGTTATCTTTCCGCTGAAGAGTTTGATGACTGGGTACAACCTAAGGATATGGTTGGAAATTTGAAGTAATTCAACGCTCAACATTATTAAAACTAAAAAACCTGCCGGCCGGCAGGTTTTTTTTATTTCATGAACTGTTTAAAAAGTCATCAAATTACTTCGCTTTCTTTTTTAATTTCTTTTTTTGCTTTTTCGGCATAATGCTTCTTATATTTCCAGTAAGAAACCGCTCCAAGTATAGCTACGCCGGCTGCAGTATAGTAAATAAAGTTAGGAGTAATTACTTTATCCCCACTGGCATAGGAATGTAATCCACTCAAATAGAAGTTTACCCCAAAATAGGTCATCATTATTGAAGAATAACCCACAACAGACATAAAATTGAAGGTCCACTTGCCTCTAAGCCCCGGCACCAGCCGCATATGTATTATAAAGGCATAAATCATAATACTAATTAATGCCCAGGTTTCCTTAGGATCCCAGCCCCAGTATCGCCCCCAGCTTTCATTGGCCCACTGCCCTCCTAAAAAGTTACCAATGGTAAGCATTACCAGGCCTACCGTAAGAGCTAGTTCATTAATGATGGTAATTTCTTTTATATTAAGGTCCATCTTCTTTTTATTGGAAGAATTGGTTAAAATCATCAATAATAAAGAAACTACACCTAAAATCATTCCCAGCGTTAAAGGCCCGTAACTTCCCACAATTACCGAAACATGTATCATAATCCAGTACGAATCCAGCACGGGTACTAAATTGGCTATTGCAGGATCTGTCCAGTTCCAGTGGGCTATCATTAAAATCATAGAGGCCACAAAAGCCGTGGAAGCAATGGTAAGGTTACTTTTCCTTCCAAAAGCAAGGCCAAAGAACATGGTAGCCCAGGCCACATAGATCATAGATTCATAGGCATTACTCCAGGGCGCGTGGCCAGAGATATACCACCTGGCGGCCAGGCCTGCGGTATGCAAAACAAACAATATCGCAATGGAAATAATACATAAAGTAACCAGGCCACGCATTATTTTATTATCCTTAAAAATCTGCAAGATTACAAAAATGAGCATCAGCAAACCTGCGAGCATATACATCCAGAAAAGATTCCTGAAAATATCGTATTTGTTATAAGTGATTTCCGCTTCAATTTTTTCTTCGGAAGGCATTACCTCGGCTCCAAACTTTTGCTGAAAACTTTTAATGCTTCCAAGGTATTTATCTGCAGTGGTATAGTCTCCGGTTTCGCGGGCATCTTTAAGCGCGTTCATATAAAGCGGCAAAATTTGCCTCACGTAAACGGAATCCATGCCTTTAAAAGCCGCGTCCTGTACTTCAGGATAAGAAACCCATTTGTTGTTCTCGTCTCCCGGGATAGGAAATATTTTTAAGATATCTCCCTGTAGCGCCTGGTATAAAAGGTTTACTTTTTTGTCTGTTTTTATAAAATCCTTTTGAAACTGGTCCGGAACAGCTGCCTGGTATGCGCCCTCCAGATAAGGAGCTAACTTGTAATTCCCGGCATTGTCAAAAAAGTCGGTTAAAGACAATAATTTTTTACCTTCCTCCACCCCAAGGATTTGATGCAGGCTGTCGTTATGTTTTTCAACATAAATAAGCGGGATATTATACCAAACCATGGGATTTTCAGTCATGGAAAGCAACACCTGGTCTGAAGTCATCCCGTTATAGGTATCGGTTTTGCTTAGCTTCCGCAGTAATTCTGAAGAATAAGTGTTGGCGGGTTTCATTCTTCCGCCATCATCCTGTATTACCATTCTGCCAAAATTTTCAGCATGTTCTTCTTTTACGGCATTGGCAGAAATTATGGAATCCATTTGCCGCTGCACATTTTCCATATTGGTATGTACATGCTCTCCTTCAGGAGTTTGGGCCATAGATCCAAATGAAAACATAAGGAGTGCAGCCAGGCCGGCAAGTTGTTTCTTCTTCAGCTTTATCTTATCCAGCCTTTGCTTTAGCTGGCCAAAACGGGAACCTTTATCAAACAGGATCCACATCAAACCAAAATAAAGCAGGAAATAACCCGTATAGGTAATCCAGGTACCCCAACGGTCATGATTTACAGAAAGTATGGTCCCTTTTTCATCGGGATCAAAACTGGATTGGAAAAAGCGGTAGCCGCGATGGTCCAGGATATGGTTCATATAAATTTCATAAGGCACATCCTCCTGCCCTTCTTCCACAATTTCCACATCACTCTGGAAAGACTTATAGCTGTTCTGTGTTCCGGGATATTTTTCAGCAATAAAATCATTAAGCTGCAGGGCAAATGGCAATTCTTTCTCAATAGAACCGTAATTAAGGTAAATTTCCAGTCCGGCAAGATTAACCTGTTCCGGCTCTGTTGGAATACCTTTACCTCCAAGCAGCGTTACGGTTTCAGAATTTCCCTGGGAGCTTACCTGCACAATTACACCATCTGGCTGGTCTTTATTTTTTTGTTTTGTGGGCACCACATCATACTCTCCTCTCACCACCGGCTCGGGAATTACAAACTGTAAGGTCCCGATATTATACAGAGAGCGCAGCATTAGCGTCTGAGTGGAATCCTGCACCAGTAGTCCCTGTTTTTGGTCTGCCATTCGCATGTAATCTCCCGCAAATGGCGAATCTATGGTGTATTCTTCGTCTTCATTAAGCGTGATATTAATAGCGCCTTCAGTAGGATTATTAAGTGTAAAGAGCGTATTGTGAATATTGCTCACCTCTCCTTCTTTTAAAAAGTGGTCATGCCGCTCTCCCCCACCGGCTTCTACAATTTTTAGATAGCGCTCCCCATCTTCTGAAGGAACCAGGGTTTCTTCGGCACTATCTATAAAATTGAGCACCTTAAAAGTTACGGGCTGGCCATTATAATCGGTATTCAATTCATAATCATTCTCAGTTTCGGGGGCCAGTAAAACCTCATCCTGTAAAACCCTTCTTCGCGGTTCCCCATTTATTTCCCCATCGATAAAAAAGGTGAAATAGGTTTCCTGGGTTAGAAACTTGTTGGTGGTCTCCCCTTCTCTTATGGGCATAATGCCTTCAAAACTTATATAGCGGGTAATAAATGCTCCAATAAGGATGAAAATAAAAGCCAGGTGCAGCACAAGCGTTGACCATTTTTCTTTTTTAAACAACTGGTAACGTGGAATATTCCCTATAAAGTTTACCAGTAAAAACAACATAATGCCTTCAAACCACCAGGTATTATATATAAGCACCCTTGCGGTTTCAATACTGTACCAGGTTTCTATAAATGTTCCCATTGCCATGGCAATGGCAAAAACGAGGAATAAAACTGCCATTATACGGGTAGAAAAAACGACAGAAGCTATTTTATTCTGCATGAAGAAATATCCTTTAAATCGGCTGCAAATTTAAGGATTTTTAACGGTTTTGTAAGACTTCCCTCCCCGCAATCTCCTCTTTCAAATGTTAATTTTACCACAGCGATTTTTTTGGTAATTTTAGCGCATGACAGAATTGGTTATTTTAGGCGCGGGAAATTTAGCTTTTCATCTCTTTCGGGCTTTCCGGGATTCTCCTGAAACCAGGGTAATACAGGTTTATAATCACCGGCCGGAAAAATTAAAAGACTTTGCTGAAATCCCCACGACTTCAACGCTTTCTGAAATAAAAGATGCACATCTATACATTTTCGCGCTTAAAGACGATGCTATTGCGGAAACAGCCTTGAAGCTGAAGGATTCAGGAGGTTTGTACGTGCACACCTCGGGAGGAGTTGAGATGGAAGTGTTGTCAAAATTTGAAAATTTCGGGGTATTTTATCCGCTTCAGACGTTTTCAAAAAAGCGCGAGGTCTATTTTAAGAATATCCCGCTTTGCCTGGAGGCAAATTCCGCAGAAAACCTTCAGAAATTAAAAAAAACAGGAAGCGCTATTTCTAGAAATATATATGATATAAATTCAGAACAACGCAAAGCTCTTCATGTTTCGGCCGTTTTTGTTAACAATTTCACCAACCATTTTTATCAAATTGGAGCCGAAATTTGTAAAAAACATGAGGTCCCTTTCGATATCTTGCGCCCCTTAATTAAAGAAACCGCAGCGAAAATAGAAGAATTATCGCCTGTAGAAGCACAATCGGGGCCAGCTTTGCGTAATGACCAAAAGACCATACATTCGCACCTGGAATTATTAGATAAGCACCAAACCAGGATTTATAAAATGCTAACCCAATCTATACAGGATTTACATGGAAAAAAACTATAAAGAATATTTAAACCACATCAATACTTTTGTCTTTGACGTAGATGGCGTACTTACTAATGGTTCTGTGCAGGTGAGCACTTCAGGTGAACTTTTACGAACCATGAATATAAAAGACGGTTATGCCTTAAAAAAGGCTAAAGATGCCGGATATACTGTATGCATTATTTCTGGCGGAAAAAATGAAGGGGTAAGATTACGGCTGCGGGATTTGGGGATAAATGATATTTATCTTGGAATTGCAGACAAGGTGGAGCAGATGGATGAGTTTTTTGATATTTATGAAATCAAGCCGGAAGAAGTACTCTATATGGGCGATGATATTCCGGATTACTACCCCATGAAGCTGGTTGGAATGCCATGTTGCCCGCAGGATGCGGTAGCTGAAGTGAAAGAGATTTCCAGATATGTTTCCCACCGGAAAGGTGGAAAAGGTTGTGTACGGGACGTGATTGAACAGGTAATGAAAGTCCAGGGAAAATGGATGGAAAAGGAATAAGCTGGATCTTGTTGGTGGTAGCAGGCTTTTGTGAAGTGGGCTTCGCATTTTGCCTGGGAAAAGCCAAATTCAGCACAGGAAATACGGCTGGTTTTTGGTTATTGGGATTTTTACTCTTCCTGGCAGTAAGCATGATCCTGCTTTACAGGGCAACCCAGGTCCTACCCATTGGCACCGCCTATGCCATCTGGACCGGGATTGGTGCTGCCGGAACTGCTCTACTGGGAATCCTTGTCTTTAAAGAACCTGCACACTTCTGGCGGATTTTCTTCCTGAGCACTTTAATTATTTCCATTGTGGGCTTAAAATTTGTTTCTAACTAAACCTATGCACAAGTACTTAAGATTAATACGGTACAAGAACCTGCTTTTTATTGCGGCTACCCAGTTTCTAATTAAGTACGGGCTTTTTGAAGCCTTTGGGGCTGCTATTACGCTCAATTTTTTTGGCTGCTTTCTACTTGCGCTGGCCACAGTTTGCCTGGCCGCCGGCGGCTATATTATTAACGATGTGCACGATGTGGAGACTGATCTTATTAACCGCGGGGAAAAAACAATTATAGGCGCGGGGGTTTCAGAAAAAACAGGCTATACCCTTTTCATGATCCTTAATGTTGTTGGTGTAGGAATTGGCTTCTACCTCTCTAATATAGTAGGCTGGCCTGCATTTTCCGGGCTTTGGATTTTTGCTTCTGCCATTCTTTATTTTTATGCAACTTACCTGAAACGCATGGCCCTTATTGGAAATATAATCGTTAGCTGCACCATTGCCGGTGTGGTGATAATAGTTGGGCTTTATGATGTCTTGCCTGCTATAAACAACCAAAACCAGCCACTGCAGCTATTGCTTTTTTCTATCCTTACAGATTATGCCATCTTTGCCTTTTTAATCAACTTGTTAAGGGAAATGGTAAAAGACCAGGAAGATATAAAGGGAGATTACAATGCCGGAATGCAAACGCTGCCAATACTTTTAGGAACTTCCCGAACAAATAAAGTGATTTTTACCGTGGCTTTAGTTCCGCTGGTGGCGATTTTCTATTATACCTACACCTATTTATTCCAAAACACCATCGCTACCATTTATGCCCTTGTATTAATTTTTGCCCCGCTCTTATTTGTAATGATCAAAATTTGGGATGCTGAAAAAAAGAAAAGATATACCCGTTTAAGCTTTATTCTTAAAATGATCCTTTTCTTCGGATTGATATCGGTAGGGCTTTATAAATATATACTCTAGATATTATGCTGAAAATTTTTCTAAAGAACAAAGAAGTTATCCTGGCTTCAGGTTCGCCGCGAAGACAACGATTTTTTAAAGAAATGGAGATTCCTTATACGGTAGATGTGCGGCCGGTAGAAGAAGTTTTTCCGGATCATTTAAAAGAGGAAGAAATAACCAACTTCCTCGCGCAGCTTAAAGCCAAAGCCTTTGAAGATTTAAAACCAAACCAGATCCTTATTACCAGTGACACTATAGTATCTAATGACGGTCTTCCAATGGGGAAACCGGCCGATGCAGAAGAAGCGGTTAAAATGATTACCTCCCTCTCGGGTAAAGCTCATAAAGTAGTCACCTCTGTATGTTTTACCACCACGCAAAAGCAGGAAACCTTCAATAGCATTACAAAAGTCAGGTTTAAAAAACTCACTTCAAAAGAAATTGAATTTTACGTAAAAAACTATAAACCTTTTGACAAAGCCGGGGGGTATGCTATACAGGAATGGATCGGGCTTATTGGTGTTACAGGGATTGAAGGCAGCTATGCAAATGTGGTGGGCCTTCCCACACACCTGGTATATGAAAAGCTTATGGAGTTTGTGAAATCGTGAATTTGGCATTTGCCGCTTTGCTATAGTTTCTATATTTGCCGAAAATCTGAAACTTTAACATGACCGGTATTTTAAACAGCATTCGTATTGAAGTTATTTACAGTATAGCTATATTCCTATTGGTGCTTATTTTCCAGTTTATCCTTAAAACCACCGCTAAGAGAGTTGGCCAAAGGGCTGAAATTCATATTACCCGCACCAGGCTTATGTTTAAATACATCAATATCCTGATGTTTATCATTGCCATTTTACTGCTTTCAATAGCATGGGGCATAGGCTGGAGACAATTTGCCGTTATTTTTTCTTCGGTATTTGCTATTATTGGTGTTGCCCTTTTCGCTATTTGGTCCATCTTAAGTAATATCACTTCAGGCATCATCATGTTTTTTTCTTTCCCCTATAAGATTGGCGATAAAATTAAAATTCATGATAAAGACCTGCCTATTGAGGCTATTATAGAAGACATTAAGGCTTTTCACCTTCATTTAAGGACCATGGAAGGCGAATTAATTACTTACCCAAACAATTTAATGTTGCAAAAAGCGGTTTCCCTTATAGAAAAAAATGCCAGGCTGGATGAGGGTAAGGATGCTCTTTAAAAGTTAAAGCTTAACAATTATCCTAGAAGAGACTGCAAAGTTTTTATATTTGATTTTACCTATAAAATCATACGGGAAATGCATAAATTTCTAACCCTCCTACTTCTTTTAATTTTTAACGTAGTACAGGCCCAGGGTCCAAAAAAATTAACGGCTTCAGAAATTTATCATGAAATAGAGAAGCTAAATTTTCTGGGTTCTGTATTATATATTGGAGCACACCCCGATGATGAAAATACCCGGTTGATTTCCTATTTTTCGAATGAAGTAAACGCGAGAACCGCCTATCTTTCCCTTACCCGGGGAGACGGCGGCCAAAACCTTATAGGTCCGCAACTACGGGAAGAACTGGGAGTGATAAGAACGCAGGAATTACTGGCTGCCCGCAGGATAGATGGCGGACAGCAGTTTTTTACCCGTGCAAATGACTTTGGGTATTCTAAAAATCCTGAAGAAACTTTACAAATATGGGACGAAGAGGAAGTGCTGAGTGATGTAGTTTGGAATATCCGCAAATTCCAGCCAGATGTGATCATTAACCGGTTTGACCATCGTACGCCCGGCACCACTCATGGCCACCACACTTCCTCAGCCATGTTGAGCGTAAAAGCGTTTGACCTGGCAAACGATAAAACAGCGTTTCCTGGACAACTAAAATTCACAAATACTTTTCAGCCTGAACGCTTATTCTTCAACACTTCTCCCTGGTTCTACGGAAGCCAGGAAGCCTTTGAAGAAGCCAGCAAGGAGAAATTTTTAAAGTTTGATACGGGAGTTTACTTTCCGCTTAAAGGCCTTTCCAATCCTGAAATTGCCTCTCTTAGCAGGAGCCAGCATCGTTCCCAGGGATTTGGCAGCACAGGAAGCCGCGGTTCCCAGATGGAATACCTGGAACTTCTTAAAGGCGATATGCCTACTGCAAAACATGACATTTTCGCGGGAATTGATACCTCCTGGAACCGTGTAGAAGGTGGGGCTGAAATTGGCGAAATTCTAAATACTGTTCAGAAAGATTACAATTTCACTAACCCGGCAGCCAGTCTTCCGCAGCTGGTAAATGCGTACAAGCTTATTCAGCAACTTAAAAATGAGCATTGGCGGGATATAAAGTCGGCACAAATAAAAGAAATCATCGCTGCCGCGGCAGGATTGTACCTGGAAGCCGTTGCACAGGTTCCTGAGGCCACCGCTTCAGAAAAGGTACAGGTAAATTTTGAAGCCATAAACCGCAGTAACTATAATATGCTTCTGGAAAACGTAGAATTGTCTCCCAATAATTCTTCGCTTCAGCCCAATGTGGTGCTTAGGAATAACGAGGGCTGGAATGCTAGTTTAAACCTCAATATTCCTGAAGATAGCAAGATTACTTCGCCGTACTGGTTAAATGAAGAAGGAAGCGTGGGAATGTACAAAGTTAGTGACCAGCAATTAATTGGCCTTCCGGAAACTCCTCATTATACAAAAGCTACTTTCAGCATAAATTTTAACGGGGTGAAAATTCCCTTTTCTAAAGAAGTGGTTTATAAATATAATGATAATGTATATGGCGAATCTTATAGGTCTTTTGAAATTGTCCCGCCGGTATCGGTAGCTTTTGATGAGCAGGTGATGATTTTTGACAATGCCGAAGCACGGCCGGTTTCAGTAAAACTTTCTTCAGGGAAAGACAGTATTTCCGGGCAGCTTTCTTTAGCTTCCGCAGAAAACTGGAAGATTGAGCCTGCTTCTGCAAACTTTAATATTCCGCAGAAAGGTGGCTCGGCAGTGATTAATTTCAGCATTACTCCGCCTGCAGAAGAAAGTGAAACAGCCATTGTTCCCGAAGCTGTAATTAACGGAAAAACCTATTCCAAAAATGTAGTGCATATAGATTATGAACATATTCCTTACCAAACACTTGTTTTGCCTTCAAAACTAAAAGTAGCGAAACTCAACATTAAAACCAAAGGGCAAAACATTGGTTATATTGAAGGTGCGGGAGATGTGGTGCCGGAAAGCCTGGAACAAATTGGCTACCAGGTTTCCAAAATTGCACCGGAACAAATTTCCGCTGCTTTACTGAAGAATTTTGATGCCGTGGTGATGGGAATCAGAGCCTATAACGTTCAGGATGAATTGGCTTACAAGCAAAATATTTTGTTGGATTATGTGGAAAACGGAGGTACTTTAATCGTGCAGTACAATACGAACCGTGGGATAGTTACCGACAACATAGCTCCTTACGATTTACAATTATCGCGGGACAGGGTTACCGATGAATTTGCAGAGGTGCGGTTCCTGGCGCCGGAAAATCCACTGCTCAACTCTCCCAATAAAATTACCAAAGCCGATTTTGAAAACTGGGTGCAGGAGCGCGGACTTTACTTTCCAGAGAGCTGGAGCGATAATTTTACTGCTGTACTCTCCATGAATGACAAAGATGAAGTGCCCCTGGACGGCAGCCTTCTTGTGGCCCCTTATGGCAAAGGCTATTATATCTATACGGCAATTAGTTTCTTCCGGCAATTTCCAGCCGGCGTTCCCGGAGCTTATAAACTTTTTGCTAATATGATTTCTATTGGGAAATAATGGAAAAGCCTGAAAAGTACACCTGGAAAAAAAGCTACACTTTAATGCTCCTTGCCAATTTGGTTTACATTGTCCTGTTTTACATACTTATGAAATTTTTCGCCTGATATGGAATTAACAGACTGGGGCGTACTTATTCTTACCATCACTTTTATAGTGTGGTATGGCATCTATAAATCACGCGGCAGTAAAAATGTTCAGGACTATATAAAAGGCGGGGGCGATTCCAGGTGGTGGACCATCGGGCTATCGGTAATGGCCACACAGGCAAGTGCAATTACCTTTTTATCTACCCCGGGACAGGCTTTTCATGACGGGATGGGCTTTGTTCAATTTTATTTTGGATTGCCCATAGCCATGGTTATTATCTGTATGGTATTTATTCCCATATACCACCGGCTTAATGTTTATACGGCTTATGAATATCTGGAGTCCAGGTTTGACCGCAAAACAAGAACCCTAACCGCCATCCTTTTTTTAATCCAACGGGGGCTCGCTGCGGGGCTTACTATTTTTGCACCTGCCATTATTCTATCTGCCGTCCTGGAATGGAACCTCACCGGGCTGTGCCTCTTGATAGGGGCTCTGGTTATTATCTACACGGTTACCGGAGGCACAAAGGCGGTAAGCGTAACCCATAAACAGCAGATGGCCGTGATCTTAACGGGAATGATCTCTACCTTTTTTATTATCCTGCACTATTTACCTGAAAATATAGGATTTCAATCTGCCATGGAAATTGCCGGGAACAGCGGGAAAATGGACATCCTGGATTTTTCTTTTGATTTTGAAAACCGGTACACCATCTGGAGTGGGTTCCTCGGGGGGACTTTTCTTGCCCTTTCCTATTTTGGAACAGATCAAAGCCAGGTACAGCGTTATTTAACAGGGAAATCTGTACGGGAAAGTCAGTTAGGAATGATTTTTAACGGCCTGTTTAAAGTGCCGCTGCAATTTTTTATTCTGCTGGTGGGGGTAATGGTCTTTGTGTTTTACCAGTTTAATGCTACCCCGCTGAATTTTAACCCGGCGGCCACAGAAACGGTATTGAATTCGGAGTATTCAGAGCAGTACCAGGATCTTATGATGGAACACAAACAACTGGAACAGCAGAAGCATACCCTCACTCAAAATTATGCTGAAGCCGGTATGGAAATTTCCGAAGCTCAAAAAGCCCAATTTCATGAAAAGCTGAATAAATTTAATTCCGAAGAAAGCAATCTAAGGGAGAAAGCAAAGGTATTTATAGACGCGGCAGATAAAGATGCAGAAAGCAATGATAAGGATTATGTTTTTATTCATTTTATCCTGAATAACCTGCCCCGCGGGGTTGTAGGCCTGCTGCTGGCGGTAATTTTATGCGCGGCAATGTCTTCCACCGCTTCAGAATTAAATGCCCTCGCCTCTACCACCACTATAGACCTTTACAAACGCAGCAGAAAAACTGATAAAACTGAAGAACATTTTGTAAAAGCCACTAAATGGTTTACCCTGCTATGGGGAATAATCGCCATTGGTTTTGCCACCGTAGCAGATCTTTTTGATAACCTCATTCAGCTTGTCAATATTATAGGTTCCATTTTCTACGGAAATGTGCTTGGGATTTTCCTGTTGGCATTTTTTGTTAAGCGGGTGCATAGCAATGCTACTTTTATCGCGGCTTTTATAACCCAAATAATTATAATTGGAATATTTATAATGGATATTGTTCCGTATTTATGGCTTAATCTATTAGGTTGCGCAATGGTAATGCTACTGGCTTTACTTATTGAACAATTTACCAAAAACCGAAAAGTTACCACATGAAAAAGCAAACAGTAAACTGGGCGATTATTGGCCCTGGAAGAATCGCTAAGAAATTTGCCACCGGTTTAAAAGAAGTACCCGGCGCTAATCTCTATGCGGTGGCCAGCCGTTCCATGGAAAGAGCAGAAAATTTTGCCAGGGAATATGAAGCAGATAAAGCTTACGGCAGTTATGAAGAACTGGTGAAAGACGAAAATGTGGAGGTTGTTTATATTGCCACTCCGCATGTATTTCATTATGACAACACTTTGTTGTGCCTCAATCATAAAAAAGCGGTTTTATGTGAAAAACCCTTCGCCATGGATACCGAACAGGTTCGAGAAATGATTGCCCTGGCCCGGGAGAAAAATGTTTTTCTTATGGAAGCCATGTGGACGCAGTTTTTGCCTCATTTTCAGTTTGTAATGAAATTAATAGAAACTGGAAAATATGGCAAGCTGAAGCATTTAAAAGCGGACTTCGGTTTCCATTCCCCTTTTAATGAAAGCCACCGGCTTTACAACAAGTCCCTTGGTGGGGGCAGCTTACTGGATATAGGAATTTATCCTGTTTTTACTGCCTTAAGTGCCCTTGGGGTTCCGGAAGAAATTTCGGCTAAGGCAAAACTGGCTCCTACAGGAGTTGACGAGGAATGTGAAATGATTCTCACTTACAACAATGGCGTTGAAGCTGAACTGCACAGCACAGTAGGGAGGGTAACACCCACTACTGCTACTTTCCTCTTTGAGAAAGCTGTGGTAACCATGAACAGCCGTTTCCATGAGCCTACCAACATTACAATTTCTACTGAAGAAGGAGAAAAGACAAAAGATTTTGGGGTAAGCACCAATGGTTACAATTTTGAAGCAGCTCATGTACAGGAAATGCTCTGGAAAGGAAGAACCGAAAGTGACCAGATGACCTTTGATAAAAGCCTTCAGTTAATTGGCCTGCTGGATGAAGTAAGAAGAAAAATAGATTTGGTGTATTAAATTGATTAATTGAAAGTAATTGTAGGTTCAAAAGGCTCCTCATACTCAATATTAATCACTCCCTGGCTTATAATTACTTCCTGATCGCCGTTGCTTAGCTTCCTGAAAAAGTAGCTGAAAAACAGGTTCTTGTATTGGTAAGGACGGTACTTTCCAGTTCGCCATTTATAAAATCCCCGTTGAATGCTACTGCATTTATATATTGATGGTAATTAAAGCGCTCTATAATATTTTTCCCGGTTTTTTGATAAGGTAGAACAATAGAAACTCCCTGTTCCCGGTAAGGATCATTATTTCTCCGGTCTAAATTTAACTGCAATCTATAGCCATTTTCCCTTAAATCTATTCCTTTTCCTAGCACTTCAAATTCCTGGTTTTCACCATTAATCGTCATGCTAATATTGTTGCCTCACACACTTCTGTATTGTCATCATCATTTGAACAACCTGTAATGAGCAGCAGGACAATTAGCTGCAGGAATAATTGAATAGGTTTTTTCTAAATTGAAATATGACATTGTTAATTAAGCGGAAGAACCCAAAAAGAAAGCCTTCGCCTTCTTCCGAAGAAAAAGGCTTTTCCTGTAATTTATGAAAAGGGTGCAGCAAAACTTACATTGCTCCCCATTCCTGCAGGGAATCTTTATTCATTTTCACGTAATCTTTATTCCCGGCTTTTTCGGCGGCTGCCAGGGATTTTTTAGCGGTGGCTATGGCATCTTCTTTTTTCCCCATTTCAGCTTCAATAAGTGACTTTCTTCTTAAAATCCAGAAGGCATCTCCATTAGCTTCCGCAGCCTTTTGTATCCAGGAGTAAGCCTGTTCCATATCCTTTTTCTGATCGTGATAATAACTTGCGGCTGCAAAATAATCATTAGGACCTGGTTGTGCACTCATAATCTTGTCTATACTTGCCATCGCCTTTTCATCTGTGGGTACTACAAAAGGAAGGCTTGCCACGGTATTTGCCCAGATAAAATTCAGCACGGCCCCTTCGTTATGCAGTTCATCAATCATAATGGTAAAAGTTTCCATGTCAAAAGGCAATTGTTGCACCTGCGCAGTGGCTTTAAGAGCAACATTATTTTCATCCCATTCCTGAGGCATACCCCAGTTGTCTGTAGTTTTATAGAATATTACTTCCCACTCCCCTTTTTTGGGAACGGTATAAATGGAATATTCTCCTTTTGGCAATTTTTCACCATTAATCATCACCTCATCGCTAAAAGAAATGGTGGTATTCTCATTGGCACCGGTGCGCCATTTTTCATTATATGGCACCAGGTTTCCAAAAATTTCACGGCCTCGCATATTTGGTCGGGAATATTTTATGCTCACATCGGTAAGGCCTACCTTCTGCTCTATTTTAGCCGAAGGACTTGGCTGCGGAGTCTCAATTTGTGCTGATGCTCCCATGCTGATGGCGCATAACATTAGAATGAAGTGTAGTTTTTTCATAATTTGATTATTTGTGTTAGTAAAATCAAATATAAGAAGAAGAACCTTAGAGCATTATAAAATATTTGCTTCCGAAGTGATATTTCAGGAATTATGTATTGTTTAACTAAAATGGTTTCATTTTAAACAAAATTGATTTTAATTTTGTCACGCAATTTTATCCTGATGAAAATTTACACCTTACAAAGTTTCCAAAAGCTTCCCATTTCTATAGACAAAGCCTGGAATTTTCTTTCTGATCCAAAGAATTTAAAAATTATTACTCCAGATTATATGAGCTTTGATATTCTTTCCGGGGCAGACAGGCCTATGTTTGAAGGTCAGATTATTCAATACATCGTTACTCCTGTGGCGGGCATTAAAACCAAATGGGTAACCGAAATAACACATGTAAAGGACCGGGAATATTTTGTAGATGAACAACGCTTTGGACCTTATGCTCTCTGGCATCATAAACATTTTATCAGGGAAATTGAAGGGGGTGTGGAAATGGAAGATATTGTAGATTATAAGTTGCCCATGGGTTTTTTGGGCACCCTGGCACATCCTTTTCTTGTAAAGCCTAAACTAAAAGAAATTTTTGATTACCGGAAGAAGAAACTCGTGGAGCTTTTTGGGGAGTTTGAGCCGGCTCATGTTTCTTAAACCAGTACCAAGGAAAAAATACAGCATCCAGATTAAAAAAATAAATTAGTATCTTATGAAAAAGGAAATATTGTTAATTGGGGGGTCTTCGGGCATCGGTTTTAAAATTGCCGAAAAACTGAGTGCAACACATAATGTAACCATTGCCTCACGAAACCCTGGAAAACTGGGGGAATTGGATGTAAAACACCTGGAGTTTGATGTTCAGAAGGATGAGTTAGCAAAACTGGATTTGCCGGAAAAACTGGATGGGCTGGTTTATTGTCCCGGTAGTATTAACCTTAAACCTTTTAAGATGCTACGGCTTGACGATTTTAAGCAGGAAATGGATTTGAATTTTTTCGGGCTTATAAAAGTAGTACAGGCCGCCATGCCTAAATTAAGAAATGCTGAAAATGCAAGCATCATATTTTTTAGTACCGTTGCCGTTAAAGTGGGCATGCCTTTCCATACCAGCGTGGCTGCCGCAAAAGGCGCAATTGAAGGTTTTGCCAAATCCCTGGCTGCAGAGTATGCTCCTGGAATTAGAGTGAATGTTATTGCTCCTTCGCTTACTAACACTCCTCTAGCAGAAAAACTGCTGAACAACGACAAAAAGAAAGAAAAAATGAAGGACCGCCATCCCCTTAAACGCATTGGAGAAGCTTCAGATATCGCAAATCTGGCTCAATTTTTATTAAGCGATGACAGCAGCTGGATTACCGGGCAGGTAATGGGAATTGACGGCGGACTTTCAACTTTAAACCTTTCCTGAATGAGTGAAAAAGTAACTATTTTCTGGTTCCGAAGAGACTTACGGCTTGATGATAATGTTGGTTTTCTTGAAGCTCTTAAGAGCGGAAACCCTGTGCTCCCTGTTTTTATTTTTGATACTGAAATTCTGGAAAGCCTTGCTAAAGATGATGCCCGCGTCACTTTTATCTACGAAACCTTACAGAATATGAGGAAGGAGCTGCAGGATAAACATGACAGTTCCATAGCCATGTTTCACGGCAAACCTTCAACGGTTTTCAGGAATCTAATTAAAGATTATAAAGTTGAAAAAGTCTTCACTAACCACGATTATGAACCTTATGCAAAAGAAAGGGATGAAGAAATAGGCCAAATATTAGATAAAAGGAACATCAAATTTCAAACTTTTAAAGACCAGGTGATTTTTGAAAGGGACGAAATAACCAAACAGGACGGTGGCCCTTATGTGGTTTACACACCGTACATGAAAAGCTGGAAGCAGAAATTCAGGAACATGGACCTGAAGATCCATTATACAAGCCAGGATATGGACAACCTTATTCAAAATTCCAGTTTACCAAATTTAAGCCTGAGCGACATTGGTTTTAAAGCGTCTTCCCTTAAAGTTCCCCAGTATGATGTAACTCCAACGCTTATAAGCGACTATGAGAAAACAAGAAATTTCCCTGGCAAAGACGGCACTTCCAGGTTAGGGCCACACCTTAGGTTTGGCACGGTGAGCGTTCGGAAAATGGTAAAGAAAGCCAATGCTGAAAAAAATAAGACCTTCCTGGAAGAATTGATCTGGAGAGAATTTTTTATGCAGGTTTTAGATTACAATCCGCAAACTGTTACCGATGCTTTTAAAGAAAAGTACGACCGCATTAACTGGCGCAACAATAAAAAAGAATTTCAACTTTGGAAAGAAGGAAAAACCGGGTTTCCACTTGTAGATGCCGGGATGCGGCAGCTTAATGAGATTGGCTTTATGCACAACAGGGTGAGGATGCTGGTGGGCAGTTTTTTATGCAAGCACCTGCTTATAGACTGGCGCTGGGGAGAAGCCTATTTTGCTGAAAAGCTTCTGGATTACGAAATGTCTTCCAACGTGGGCAACTGGCAATGGGTGGCCGGAAGCGGGGTGGATGCCGTTCCTTATTTCAGGATTTTTAATCCCACCACTCAAATTGACAAATTTGACAAGGATAAAGAATACATAAAAAAATGGGTGAAAGAATACGGAACGAAAGATTACCCTGAACCAATGGTAGATCATAAAGAAGCCCGCGAACGAGCACTACAAGTGTATAAAGAAGCCGTGAGTGACTAAGATTCTTCCATTAGTTTTCTTGCTTTTTCAAGATCTTCAGGCGTGTCGATTCCTATAGTGTGCATGTTGGTTTCCACCATTTTTATTTTTTTTCCATATTCCAAAAACCGGATAGCCTCAATTCTTTCGGTGGCTTCCAGGGGCAACATTGGCAAATTATGAAAATCGAGTAAAGCCTGTTTTCTAAAAGCATAAATACCTATATGCTTAAAATACGTCATAGGCGCATCATTGTCCCGCGGATAAGGAATTGGAAACCTTGAAAAATACATGGCAAAATTATCCTTATCGGTTATTACCTTTACGTTATTGGGATTTGTAATTTCATCGCTCTCGTGAAGTGCCACCATAAGTGACGCGAGATCAACAAGTTTATCTTCATCCTCCCTAAACACCAGTAGTAACTTTGCCAGGCTGTCCCTGTCTATAAAAGGTTCGTCACCCTGGACATTTACCACCACATCTACGTTAAGATTTTCTACGGCCTCAGCTAAACGGTCGCTGCCACAATCGTGCTCTTTTTTGCTCCTTATGGTTTTCCCTCCAAAGCCAGCTACCTCATCTTCAATTTTGTCACTATCGGTCACTACATAAACTTCATCAAATAGATCGGTTTCCCTGGCGGCTTCATAAGTTCTTCTAATTACTGTTTTACCGTTTAGGTCCTGTAGTAATTTTCCCGGAAAGCGACTGGCTTCATATCGTGCGGGAATCATTGCAATTACTTTGAGTGAGGTGTGTTCCAAAATATTTATTTTTTATAGTCGTCCAAAATTAGCCAATTTTAAAAGGCTGCCATGTTTAGGTTAAGTTAATTTAGTTTAGAATGCTTCCAGATCTATAGAGATATATCCAGAAGATGTTATAGTTCTTTTATCATCCAGACCGTACAATTATAGTGCCCTGTATCCCCTAGAGGTTTTTCGAGGGATTCAAAACCAGTCTTTCTATACAACTTTTGGGCATCCTGCATATATGGTAAAGTTTCGATATAACATTTTTCAAAACCTTCAGCTTTGGCAAATTTCAGGCAGGTATCCATCATTTGTGTTCCCAGACCTTTGCCACGTGCCTCTGGCAGGAAATACATTTTTTGCAATTCGCACACTTCTTCCTCAAAGCCATTTAAAGGAGCTATTCCGGCGCAACCGATTATTTTTTCTTCATTTTCCACCACAAAATATTCCATCCGAGGGAAGTCATAAGTGGCATACATATCGTCCAGGGCTTTATCTTCGTATGCTGTACCTACCTTTGGAACACCCATTTCTACTAAAACACTTCTTACCACCTCAGCAATCTGCTGATTATCTTTTGGTTGGATTTTGCGGATTTTGTAACTACTCATTCTTGTTAATTAATCTTATTTTTGGGAAGTGAAGATACACGAAAAATATATAAAAAGATGCATTGGCCTTGCCCGAAACGGCTTTGGAAATACTTATCCAAATCCAATGGTAGGCAGCGTGGTTGTTCATAATAATAAAATTATTGGTGAGGGATGGCACCAGAAAGCAGGGTTGCCACATGCCGAGGTAAATGCCATAAATTCTGTTAAAGATCAATCCCTATTACAGGAATCAACAATATACGTAAGCCTGGAGCCTTGCAGCCATTACGGAAAAACACCTCCATGCAGCGACCTGATTATTGCAAAAGGTATTAAAAAAGTGGTGATAGGCACTGTAGATCCCTTTGCTGAAGTTGCCGGGAGAGGCATAAAAAAGCTGATGGATGCCGGTTGTGAAGTCGCTGTTGGTATTGAAGAACAGGAATGCCGGGAACTTAACAAGCGCTTTTTCACATTTCACCAAAAGCAGCGGCCTTATATTATACTGAAATGGGCGCAAACAGCAGACGGGTTTATTGCGCCATCTGCTAAAAATGAGCGGGAACCAGTTTGGATCTCCAACTCCAGGAGCAAACAGCTTGTTCATAAATGGCGTGCAGAAGAACAGGCCATTTTGGCAGGTACTAACACTGTTGTTGCCGATAACCCAAAGCTGAACACCAGGCTTTGGTCCGGCACAAATCCCACAAGGATTATACTTGACAGGAATTTGCGCATTCCGCAGAAATCGGCAGTGCTGGACGGCAGCATCAAAACGGTTATTTTGACGGACTCTCTTAATGCTGAAGCTGCCAAAGAAAATCCTACAGAAAACCTGATTTTTGAGCCTGTGAACTTTGAAGAAAACCTGGCTGCAGCAATTTGCAAAGTGCTTTATAAACACGACCTGCAGTCGGTAATAATAGAAGGCGGGGCGAAAACGCTTCAAACATTTATTGATGACGGGCTTTGGGATGAAGCCCGAATTTTTACCGGAAAAACAGTATTCAAGTCTGGAATTCCTGCGCCGCAACTTACCGGAAATTTAAAAGAAGAAACTTGCAAAACAGGCGATAACCTGAAAATATACATTAATGATTAAAACCATAATTTTTGATTTTGGAGATGTTTTTATAAACCTGGACAAAGCCGCTACGCCAAGGGAGTTTAAAAATTGCCAGGTTTCGGAATTAACAGAGACACTCCTGGAGAAAAACTTTCAGTATGAAAAAGGGCTTATTTCTTCAGAAGAATTTGTTGATGCGTATTGTTCAGAATATAAGCATTTGGAACAAGAACAGGTGCTGAATTCTTGGAACGCCATTTTAGTGGATTTACCACGTTACCGTTTCGAATTCCTTAAAAAGCTTTCCGCAGAAAAAAATTATAAACTAATCCTGTTAAGCAATACCAACGAAATTCATATTAATTGGGTAAAAGAAAATGTGCCGTTTTTTGAAGAATTTAAGCAATGTTTTGATGCCTTCTATTTGTCCCACGAGATCAATTTTAGAAAACCAGATGCCGAGATTTACAAATTTGTGCTTGAAAAACACCAGCTCAGGCCGGAAGAATGCCTTTTTGTAGATGACACCAGAGAAAATACCGATGCCGCCGAAGCTTTGGGAATACATACCTGGAATATCGAGCCCACCCGGGAAGATGTAATTGATCTTTTTACCGCAAAAAAGGATTTATTTTGATATACCTCCTGCTGAGCATTCTTTCTTCCAGTGTTATTTTTGTGGTCTTCAAACTTTACCACAAATTTGGAGTGAATACGCTGCAGGCCATTATCGTGAATTATTATATCGCCTGCACGGTAGGTTTTTTTGGTTACATCGATAATTTTAATATTTCCAGGATTCCTTCAGAAGGATGGTTTCCCGGGACTCTTATTCTGGGGGCGTTATTTATAAGCGTTTTTTACCTGGCTGCCCTCACCACCCAAAAAAGTGGACTCTCTGTGGTATCTGTAGCCACCAAAATGTCTGTCGCCATTCCTGTATTCGCGGGTATTTTCCTGTATAACGAAAGCACCGGCGTTTTAAAACTTCTGGGCATTCTAATGGCCCTGGCTGCGGTTTACCTTACCTCCATAAAAACAAAGGAAGGCATTCAAATTCAAAAGAAGAACCTCATTTTCCCTTTACTCGTTTTTCTGGGCAGCGGGATTATAGATACCACTATTAATTTTCTCGAAAATTCCTACGTTGCTGAAGCAGATGTAGGCCTTTTTTCTTCAACCATTTTTGCCATTGCAGGAAGCATTGGAAGCCTAATACTGCTTTTCCAGGCCATTGGAGGAAAATTAAAAATAAAGTGGAAGAATATTCTTGGCGGTATTGCATTAGGCATTCCCAATTACTTTTCTATATATTTTCTGGTGATGGCTTTGCGCAGCCCCGGGTTTGAGAATTCGGCGATATTTACCATGAACCACGTAGGGATTGTCACCATTTCTACCCTGTTGGGAATCACATTTTTTCACGAGCGGCTTCTGCGGAAAAACTGGATTGGGATATTTCTGGCCATTATCAGCATTATCCTTGTAGCGCAAAGTTAAGCTGAAGAAAAAGCAGCAATTTTTAACGCTTTCAGCATTAATCTTAACCCAATGAAAGACACTTATAAAAGCATAACATCAGCTTCTGAAGAAGTGCTGTTTAAAGATAAGAATTCGAAATTTTACGGCTATGCCTTCCCGGTAAAAACCGAAGAGGAGATTAATCTCCACCTTGAAGAATTACGCAACAGGCACCACAAGGCGCGGCATTGGTGTTATGCCTGGCAGCTGGGCAAGGAGGATTTTCAATACAGGGCAAATGATGACGGCGAACCTTCAAATTCTGCCGGAATGCCTATTTACGGGCAGATACAGTCTTTTGAGGTAACCAACATCCTTATTGTGGTGGTGCGCTATTTTGGCGGAGTAAAACTTGGAGTTGGCGGACTAATAAATGCATATAAAACCACGGCACAAATGGCCCTTGAAGCTTCTGAAATAATTACCAGGAGTATAGACAGGGTTTTTGTGGTGAAATTTGGTTATCCTGAAATGAATAATGTGATGCGGGTAATTAAAGAAAATAATTTAAATGTGATTGATCAGAAACTCGAAATAGATTGTAAGATTTTTCTTTCTGTAAGGAAAAATTATGCAGAAGAAATTTTTGAAAAATTCAATTCTATTTATAAAGTTGAGATACAGGAACTGGAAATTTAAAAGCCCAGTTTCTCAAGAATAAGAGCAGGACATCGTACCGGCTTTTTACTTTTTGAATCCATAAAAACCAGTACCGTATACGCCGTGGTTAACAATTCTCCCTGCTCATTAAAAATAGAATATTCAAAGCTAATTCTCACGCCAGGTTTTTCCTTTAACCTGGTTTCAATTTTTAAATGCTCATCAAAAGTTGCAGACCTTAAAAATTTGCAATTAAGCTCATATACGGGCAGCATAATTCCGTTAGCCTCCATTTTTTTATAGGAGATTCCTAAAGTATCAAGCCAGTCAATACGGGCTATTTCAAGGTATTGCGCATAATTTCCGTGATGCACAACCCCCATTTGATCTGTCTCGGCATATCGAACTTTAACATGGCTTGTATGGCTTTTCATACGCTAATAAATAGTATAATTGAATGAGGTTTTGTACTTTCAAAGTCGGATTTAAGTATGCGTAAAATTTTCTTAAAATTCAACATCAATTCCGTTTTTTTTTCAGATAATTTGTTCACATATTTGTTCCGCCTTAGTACGGAAAGCATTTCCTTTCCCTACACAAATTTGAACTTTCTACTAACCTATTAATAAGTCGAAATAAGCATGTCGGAAACTGCGCAATCAGTTTGGAATAGCTGTCTAGCTTTTATTAAGGATAACATTACCCCCCAGGCCTATAAAACCTGGTTTGAACCTATTCAGGCAGTAAAACTTACCGATTGTGCACTGAGCATTCAGGTACCTTCCAAATTTTTCTATGAATGGCTGGAAGAGCATTATGTGAAGCTGCTAAAAGTTTCTCTAACGCGCGAACTGGGAGAAAAAGCAAAACTGGTATACGTGATTAAAATGGAAAATACCTATGGCAATAAGCTACCGTTTACCGAAAAAATTCCCAGCAGCCAGCGCAGCAATGTTACTTCGCAGGAAGTAGATGTTCCTATTAAAAATAAAAATCCGGAGCTTAAAAATCCTTTTATTATTCCGGGGATCCGCAATGTAAAAATTGAGTCCCAGCTTAACCCAAGCTATAGTTTTGATAATTTTCTTGAAGGGGATTCCAACAGGCTTGCACGTTCTGCAGGAATGGCCGTGGCCAACAAGCCCGGCGGAACATCATTTAATCCATTACTCATATTTGGAGGGGTTGGTTTAGGAAAAACCCATCTGGCTCATGCCATAGGAGTAGAAATAAAAGATAAATATCCCGAGAAAACCGTTTTATATATTTCCGCAGAAAAATTTACACAACAGTATATTGAATCCGTTAAGAAAAATAACCGGAACGATTTTATCCATTTTTACCAGATCATAGATGTGCTGATTGTAGATGATATCCAGTTACTTTCTGGCAAAGCAGGGACCCAGGATGTGTTTTTTCATATTTTTAATCACCTGCACCAAAACGGAAAACAGGTAATTCTTACAAGTGATAAGGCTCCTGTGGACATGCAGGATATCGAGCAACGGCTACTTTCCCGGTTTAAGTGGGGGCTTTCCGCAGAATTGCAACACCCCGATTTTGAAACCAGGGTTTCCATTATCAAAAATAAACTTTACAGGGACGGCGTGGAGATGCCGGAGGATATCGTGGAGTTTTTGGCCAACAATATCAAAACAAATATAAGGGAACTGGAAGGAGCGATAATTTCCTTAATTGCCCACTCCTCCTTCAACAAAAAAGACATTACCCTGGAACTCGCCAAAAAGATTGTTGACAATTATGTTAAGAATACCAAGCGCGAAGTTTCTATTGATTACATACAAAAGGTGGTGAGCGATTATTTCCAGATGGATGTAGATACTCTGCAATCTAAAACCAGGAAACGCCATATTGTGCAGGCGAGGCAGCTGGCCATGTTTTTTGCCAAAAAATTTACCAAAGCTTCTCTTGCCAGCATTGGCTCACAAATTGGAAGCAGGGATCACGCCACAGTTTTACATGCCTGTAAAACGGTAGATAATCTCGCTGCTACAGACAAGCAGTTCAAAAAATTTGTAGAAGATCTAAACAAGAAGCTCACCATTTAGCTTGTGTATAAAGGATAGGTAAGAAATCTTTTTGATCTTGAAAACAATATGTAATTCTCTTAAACAAAATTTTTAAAGAGCTAAAATACCTTTAAATGAAGACCAAAATTTTAATGGTTTGCCTTGGAAATATTTGCCGGTCTCCTCTTGCCGAAGGAATTCTGAAATCCAAAACAGATCCTGCAAAGGTTTATATCGATTCTTCAGGAACAGGTGGCTATCATGTTGGCTGTGCCCCGGATGATCGTTCTATTGCCGTGGCCAAAAGATATGGCCTTGACATTTCAGAACAAAAATGCAGGAAATTTGATGTGTCAGATTTTGAAGAATTCGATCATATTTTTGTAATGGATAATTACAATTATCGTGATATCCTTTCCCTTACTGAAAATAAAGACGACCAACAAAAAGTCCATTTAATCCTGAATGAAATTTTTCCCGGTGAAAATGTAGATGTTCCCGATCCTTATCATGGCGGGGAACAGGGCTTTGAAAATGTTTATCAAATGCTGGAAGAGGCATGTGAAAAAATAGCGCAACGCCTGGACCTTAAATAAAACTATGGCGGGATCTTCATTTAACTATTCAGGAAAACTTTATATGATTCCCACCACCCTGGGAAACTCCAATCCCCTTGAGGTGCTTCCGGCACACCTCATAAAGATTATTGAAGAAACAGATGAATACATTGTTGAAAATGAAAAAACGGCACGGCGCGCAATAAAAAAACTGGTTCCGGAAAAACCACAGCAAAGCCTAAAAATTCATTTGCTGAATAAATTTACTGAAGCCGCCGATCTTCCTACCTTTCTTAATTCCTGTAAAGAAGGCAAAAATATTGGATTAATGAGCGAAGCCGGCTGCCCGGGTGTAGCCGATCCCGGCGCCGAAATTGTGAAACTGGCCCACCAGGAAAATATACAGGTGGTGCCGCTGGTGGGGCCTTCTTCAATTTTACTTGCACTTATGGGAAGCGGGATGAATGGCCAGGGGTTCTGTTTTCACGGCTACTTGCCCATAGATAAAAAGGAGCGAAAACATGAATTAAAAGCCCTGGAAAGAATTTCCGCAGAAAAAAAACAGGCGCAGATTTTTATAGAAACCCCTTACCGAAACAACAAGTTGCTGGAAGATATGCAGCAAAGCCTGCATCCCGGCACCAGACTTTGCATTGCCTGCGACCTTACCCTGGAAACGGAGTATATCCTTACCCGTACTATTCAGGAATGGTCTCAAACAAAAGTGGACCTCCATAAGAGGCCCACAATTTTTATACTTCAGAAAGATTTTTAAGCATTTGGCAATACAGCCTTTGCCCTTTTCTCCGGCTGAATGAACGAAGTATCATATCCGCCAAATTTTTGCATATAGTGTTTAATACTGGTTCCAAAGGCATCGCTAAAAGCCTGTGCGCCCCAGCTTCTCAAATATTTTTTTACGCTACCCGGTCCCGCAAGATGCGCAGCTGCCAAAATACCAGATTCCGTTACCTCCACTCCGTTTATGGTCTTGCCTTCAAAACGCTTAATATCGCGCTTCAGGATCCATTTGTTGCGGGAGGCATTTGCGTAAAACGCAGCTTCCTGTAAGGCAGGTGAATTCAGGAATTCCTGGAAATTGTGAATACCAATAAGGGCAAGTGTTCCTTTACCAAACTGATATTTTCCCATATAACCATATTCGTTTACCGTTTTATAGTTTCCCCGGGATTCTTTAAACCCCACAGCCTCTTTAAAACCAAGATAAGATTTTCCCAGTTTTGGAAGGTTGCTTACGTGAACCTCTTTAATAATGTCTTCTTCTAACAGTGGTTCTACCGTATAATCAAGTTCAAGGTTTGCTGTGGAAAAACTTTCCAAGTCAATCTTTGCAGCATTTTTTGTAGAAAAACTGAAAAACATCGTTCCGGCCATTGCCGGTAAAATTGAGAATTTTGCAATTTTCTTTCTTTTTTGCATCACATTTTGTTTCTGAAGAGTTAACGGTTTTCTTCCACATTGGGTTAAAATCCCCTCTTCAATTTTGCGGCGCAAAGATACGATTATTTTTAATAATTTGATACACAGGCTGTTAATTAAAATGCAAAGATTTTGAAAGCTTAACAGAAGTATAAGATTCAGGGCTCCAAAGACTTATAGTTGCGTTAAAAGAAACCCCGGAAAATCCCTCTTATCTCCTTATTCCCTGCTTGTTGATCCAGCGTACATATTCCTGCTTGTTCCGGTTATGTTGAGACAGATTTTTGGCAAATTTGTGATAGCCGAAATTATCCACATCTGCCACAAAATAAAAATAATCGTGGTCCTGATAATTAAGCACGGCATCTATAGAAGAAATATCGGGCATGGTAATGGGCCCCGGGGGAAGTTCTTTATATAAATAGGTATTGTAAGGAGAATCCAGGGCAAGGTCTTTATAGAGCACCCTCTTAATAATGGTATCAAAATTCCCGGTGTTCTTTTTAATGGCATAAATTACTGTGGGATCGGCATCCAGTTTCCAGCCATTTTTATAGCGGTTCATGTAAACGCCGGCAACTTTTGGCCTTTCATCCACTTTGGCCGTCTCCTTTTGCACTATAGAAGCCAACACGTTTACTTTATTTGGGCTAAGTCCAATTTTTTCAGCTTTTTGCAGGCGTTCTTCGGTCCAGAATCTATTATATTCCCTTAGCATCCTTTCCCGAAATTCTTCTGCGGAAGTGTTCCAGTAAAATTCATATTTATTAGGAATATACATGGAAAGCGCATCCTCTTCAGCAAAATTATTTTCAGCTAGAAAAGTACTATCCCGGAAGGATTGAAGGAGGCTTATGCTATCGGCTTCAATCTGGTCTGCAATCCTGCCGGCAAGGTTTTCCAGCCGTTCCTGGTTGTTAAAGCTAATATTTATGGGATTATTACTGCTTCTTAAAATGTTCACAATTTCATTACTGTTCATGTTTTTTTGCAGTATGTAACGGCCGGGACGAATATTATTTTTATAGCCTTTCTTTTGTGCAACAATATCAAAAGAATTTACATCCTTAATTAAAGGCTGAAGAGAATCTAAAAGGGTTTGGTAATTGGCTCCGGTGGGAACATACACCACCGCCTGGTTTTTGGAAAAAGCAGTATTTGGGCCAAATATACTCTGATAAATATGATAGCTGAAGTATCCCAACGCAACAATCCCTATTAGAGCCACGGCTGCGAGTATTTTTTTAATGTACATCGTTGTTTATAAGTTGATATAAAATTTCGTCTTTAAAAGATCCGTTCAAAAAATTCCATTCTTTTTTAATTCCTGCTTTTCTGAAGTCCTGGCCTTCAAATAATTTTATACTTGCCAAATTTCCTTCAGTAACATTGGCATAAACCTGATGTAAAGCCAGGTGTTTAAAACAGTAATTACAAATAAGGCTAAGGCTCTCTGCTCCATAACCTTTTCTACGTTCACCAGTTTCTGAAATCAGGATTCCCAAAGCGGCGCGGCGATCCCTGGGCTCCAGGTCAAAAATATCGATAAGGCCAATATTTTTATCCTCATTGTTGCAAATTACGAGCCGTAATTGTTTGTAGTCGTAGATATCCCGGTGCGCGTTTTCCAGGTATTTTTTTATCATAAACCTGGAGTATGGCACACGGGTGGCACTTACTTCCCAGAAATCCTCTGTATTTTCCAGTTCATGCACAAAATCCAGGTCTTCCGGTTCGAGTGCCCTCAAATATACTTTTTCGCCCTTGAGCGTTAACATAAAATTTCTCCTTTAAAGACCAGTTCTGCCGGTCCTGTTAACCAGATGTCTTCATAAGATTGTTCCCCTTTTTTACTGAAAGAAACAGAAAGTTCACCTCCCGGCACCTTCAGCTTAATTTTGTCTCCATTTGCCCTTCCGGAAGAATTTGCCGCTATGGCCACCGCGGTAACACCGGTCCCGCAGGAAAGGGTTTCATCCTCTACCCCACGCTCGTAGGTGCGCACCAAGAAAGTATTTTCCCCTTTAGCTTCCACAAAATTAACATTGGTGCCGCCATTGGGAAGATAAGTATCTGAATTTCTAATAGCCGCTCCTTCTTCTTTTACATCAATATCTTTTACATTTTCAGTAAAAATAATATGGTGGGGAGATCCGGTATTTAAGAATGAAATATTTCCTTTCTGATCAATTTCACTTACATCCTGCATTTGTAGGCTTACCAATTCGTTTTCTATAACAGCTTTATGAGGCCCGTCTACGGCTGTAAATGTGGCTTTATCTTCCACAATTCCCAGAGCTTTGGCAAAGGCCACGAGACAGCGGCCACCATTGCCACACATACTGCTCTCGTTTCCATCGGCATTAAAATAAACCATTTTAAAGTCGTCTTCTTCAATCTCAGGATTTTCGAGCAATATCAAACCGTCTGCTCCTATGCCAAATTTACGGTCACAAAGCTTCTTTATCATTTTGGTATCGTTTTTGGATAATAAATTCTTGCGGTTATCTATCATCACAAAATCGTTGCCAGTGCCCTGGTACTTAAAAAAAGAGATCTTCATAGCTCATATTTTAGAGGGCAACAAATATACAATAAAGCTTAAGATTTGTGAGGTGTTAAATAGCCGTTAAAGTAATAGACTCACATAATAATGGAAGATCACTTAAAGTTTAATTATAAAATAATTATTTGAATATGAAAAAACTAGCAAGTTTACTCATTGTTGCTTTTTTGGGAGGCGTACTTTCCCTTGGCGGGTATAAGCTGTTTTTAGAAGATGAGTCCGGGGCTTCTATTCCCGGCATTTCTTCTTCATCTCATGAGAACACTTCTGTTATTCCCGCAAATTATACTAACCCCGTTTATGGCACTAATGCCGATTTTACCGAAGCTGCAGAAAAAACGGTTCATGCCGTGGTGCATGTGAAAAATGTAGCGGTTTTTAACGGTCCACGTAATCCTTTTGAATATTACTACGGAAACCGCCAGGGCGGTAAAGCCGTACAGGGTGCGGGTTCAGGAGTTATTATCACGCCAGATGGCTATATTGTTACCAATAATCACGTAATTGAAGGAGCCAGCGAACTGGAAGTTACCCTAAACAACAACCAAACCTACACTGCTGATGTGGTAGGCAGCGATAAAAAATCTGATATCGCCCTGCTAAAAATAGATGCAGAGGATCTTGATTACATTCCATTTGGGAATTCAGACAATGTAAAACTTGGAGAATGGGTATTGGCAGTAGGAAACCCTTTTAACCTGAAATCTACAGTTACTGCAGGGATTGTAAGTGCTAAAGCAAGAGACCTTAACACTACAGATGCCATGCCACAGTCTTTTATACAAACAGATGCCGCCATTAATCCCGGTAATAGCGGTGGTGCCCTTGTGAATATCAACGGGGAATTAATCGGGATTAACACCGCCATTACTTCACAAACAGGGAGTTATGTAGGCTACGCATTTGCCGTCCCCTCTAATAACGCCAGGAAGATTGTGGAAGACATTATGGAATTTGGAGATGTGCAGCAGGGAATCCTTGGAATAAGAGGTGGCAGCATTACTCCTGCCGCTGTTGAAGAATATGGATTAGGTACAAGCCAGGGAGTTTATGTTGCCAGCGTAAGCCCCGGAAGTGGTGCTGAAAATGCCGGCCTCAAAGAGCATGATGTTATTAAACAAATTGATAATATAAAAATTAATAAGTTCTCTGATCTTACAGGCTATATTAATTCCAAACGTCCTGATGACGTGGTAAAAGTAATTTACTTAAGAGATGGGGACGAGCGTGAAGTAGACGTGAAATTAACCAAGTATGAAGCCTACCAGATTACTCCCATAGGCATTGAAGTTGCAAATGCTTCCAAAAAGGAGTTACATGCCTTCAATACAGATTACGGAGTGAAAATAAATCGTATATTAAGGAATGATCTTCCTGCCGATGAATTTACGGGGGCCATTATTACTCAAATTAATAATGAAAAAGTTTCTAATATCCGGGATGTGGAAAGAGTTGTGGAAAGCAAAAGTACTTCAGATCCAATTGTAGTAACCTTTATAGATAAGAAAGGTGAAAAACAAAGAGTGGTTTGGAGATAATTACAGAATATTCGCTTTTAAAAAGCTCTCTTACAGGGAGCTTTTTTTATGCCCGGAGTTTCCTGATGCCAATTTCATTTTGGCTATTTGTTAACTTGAATATAAGAGCGAAAATTCCACTTTTGCTATAAACTTTTGAAGATGAGCAAGTCAGGGAAACAAAGTAAATTTCGTAGGAAACGTTATATAATACCTGCTGTTATTGTAATTCTCCTCATCGTTGCACGCATTATGCTTCCTTATATTCTCAAAAGATCTGTAAACAGGACTTTAAACAATATCCCGGGCTACGAGGGGCATGTGGAAGATATAGATGTAGCCCTGTGGCGGGGCGCTTATGTGATAGAAGGGCTGCTCCTTCAAAAGAAAGCTGCCAAAAATCAGCAACCATTACTCAATTTTCCTGAAAGCGATATTTCTATTGAATGGAAATCTCTCCTTAACGGGAAGATTGTAAGTGAAATAGAGATGCACAATCCGGAGTTCAATTATATTTTTGAAGTTCAGCAAAAAGAAAATACAGAAGGAGAAGCCGATGCTAAAGCCTGGACAGATGCTTTAAAGGAACTTGTTCCTATAAGCATTAACCACTTGAGCATTAATAATGGAAAGGCCAATTTTGTGCAATTATCTGCAGATCCTGAAATTAACATGTTTCTTAAACAGATAAATCTGCAGGCAACAAATTTAAGCAATGTGGTAAACAAAGAAGAAACGCTTCCTTCCAACCTGCGTGCTACAGCCGTTTCTTTTGGGAATGGTGACGTTTTATTGGAGGGAAATCTAAATCTGCTAAAGAAAATTCCTGATATGGATATGGAATTCTCCCTTAAAGATGCAGATGTGCGGGCATTAAACAACCTTACTAATCAATATGCGGGAGTAGATTTTGAAGCAGGTACTTTTGAACTTTATAGTGAAGTGGCCATTGCCGATGCCTATCTTAAAGGTTATATTAAACCTATTTTATTAACACCAAATTACTTGGAAAGGAAGATGACGGAGGCTTTTTCAAAAAATTATGGGAAGGATTTGTAGGAGTCTTTAAATTTATCCTGAAGAACCAGGGCACAGATACTCTGGCCACAAAAGTACCCTTGGAAGGAGACCTGAGCAAAGTTAAAACCGGAATTATTCCTACTATACTCAATATTTTTAAAAATGCCTGGATAGACGCCTTTAAAGGAAATGTTGATGAAAATATTAATTTTGAAGATGCCGCACGTGCAAAAGATTAAAAACTGAAGCTTACTTACTATTGCATTATCCCTTTTTTTGATGAAATTTGCAGCCAAAAATTCTGGCACCCGGCAATAACTTTTTTGAGAAGGCGTTGTGTGATAAACCAGAAAATGAAACTAAGATTAGGATGAACAAAACAATTTTTACTTTACTGTGTTTCGCTGCGTTTTTCACGCAGGCAAATGCCCAGGACAGTTTGGCGGCAAATCAACACCCGGTACGATCTGAATTTGATGAGCTTATTGAAACCTCTAACGATTACCAGGGATATAAGGTAATAGATTACGACCGCATTATCGAATTGAGGAATACCACTTCAGCTTATATTGAAAACCTGAAAAATGAAATTACGACCCAGACAAATACTATGGATCGTCAAAATCAGGAGATTGAAGAGCTTAAAGAAAAACTTTCAGATACGCAGGCAGACCTGGAAAGGGTTAATAATGAAAAGGATGCTATTAACTTTCTGGGAATACCCTTCAGCAAAGGTTCCTATAAAGCGATCATGTGGGGACTGGTGGGATTGCTGGTGCTGGCATTACTATTCTTTATTTATAGATACAGAAGTTCTAATGCCACCACAAAGGAAGCACGTAAAAGGTTAGATGAAACCGAGAAAGAATTTGATGCTTATCGCGCAAAATCGCTCGAAAAAGAACAAAGGCTGGGAAGGCAGTTGCAGGACGAGCGAAATAAATCTGCAAATTCGTAACAATAACTTCAGGCAAACATCATCTTTGTATTCTGGAAATTTCGAAATATGCGAATAGATATTATCACTGTAGTCCCCGACCTTCTTAAGAGTCCGTTTGAAGCTTCTATTCTTAAACGTGCCATTGAAAAAGGACATGTAGAGATCCATCTTCATAATTTAAGGGATTATGTGACAGACAATTATAAGCAAATTGACGATTACCAGTTTGGCGGGGGTGCTGGAATGGTAATGATGGTGGAACCCATAGATAAATGTATCTCTCATCTTAAATCTGAACGCTCATATGATGAAGTGATTTATATGACACCAGACGGGGAGCGCTTGCAACAAAAACTTGCCAACAGAATATCCCTGTATGAAAATATAATTATCCTTTGTGGCCATTATAAAGGAGTGGATCAAAGGGTAAGAGATCATTTTGTTACCAAAGAAATCTCAATAGGAGATTATGTATTATCTGGAGGGGAACTTGGTGCGGCGGTTTTATGTGACGCTGTTATAAGACTTATTCCGGGAGTTTTGGGGAATGAAACTTCTGCCTTAACAGATTCTTTTCAGGACAATTTGCTTGCACCACCCGTCTATACCCGCCCGGCAGAGTATAATGGATGGGAGGTGCCTGAAATTCTGACTTCAGGTAATTTCCCGAAAATTGAGGAATGGCGTGAGGAACAGGCCTTTTTGCGTACCCAAAAACTGCGCCCAGACTTACTGGATGAAGATTAAAAATAACACCCTCCCTGCTTGTTTTTAAATATTATATTTTTAATTTTGCACTCATTCTAAAATAACCTCTGGCGAGAATCGTGAATGTTGTTTCAGATTTTATTTTAAACCAATAACTATGGAATCGTTAATTAAATACGTCCAGGACGAATTCGTTACCAAAAAAGATCTTCCCGAATTTTCAGCAGGAGACACTATTACCGTTTATTACGAAATTAAAGAAGGACAGAAAACCCGTACCCAGTTCTTCAGAGGGGTGGTAATTCAGAAAAGGGGAACCGGTGCCTCTCAAACCTTTACCATTAGAAAAATGAGTGGAACTGTAGGTGTGGAACGTATTTTCCCTTTAAACCTTCCTGCTATCCAAAAGATAGAAGTGAACAAACGAGGTAAGGTAAGAAGAGCAAGGATTTACTACTTCAGAGGTCTTACGGGTAAGAAAGCACGTATTAAAGAAGCGAAGAGATAAGTTTTTTCTCATAAAATTTCTTATAAAGCTCCCATTATGGGGGCTTTTTTTTTGTATAAAATATAGTTTTTTTTATCATTGAATTATATTCAGTATTATCTAAATAAAATTGAATTTTATGTGTTAAAAAAGTTTTATAAGTAAATTATTTTATTACTTTTCTCGAAATTAATATAAACAACATAAATTTAGATTATGAAAAGAAAATTAAAAGGATTACAGATAGCCCTTGTTATCTGTATTTTGGGGCTTCTTGTGATTTCTTGTGAATCTGAACCTGTAGAAACAGAATTGAATAATGATGTTTCACAATTACCTGAAGCTCCTTTCAAAAATTACATGGTGATTTCTGAAAGCGGTGAGATTACTAAAAGTTTTGAAGATGAATTAAAAAAAGGAGGAACAAAAATCGTCTATACTATTCCGCAAATTGGAATAGCTGTAGTAAATTCAGGAGATGTAGATTTTGTTAAGAATACCTTGAAGAAAAAAGGAGTGGTTTCAGTTGTTCCCGATTATGAAATAAAGTGGATCCCTTCAAACATAGGCGTGGAAGCAAATCCACCAAGTATAGGAGATACTGAATTCTATTATTTTAACGATTATCTATGGGGACTTGATGCCATAGATGCGCCTGAAGCATGGAATGCTGGTTTTACCGGGGAAGGAGCCAGTGTTTTTGTATTGGATTCTGGAATAGATGCAGAGCATGTTGAGATTGCACCTAACCTGAATACTGCACTATCTAAATCTTTTGTTCCGGGAGAAAACTGGAATATTAGGCCAGGCCAGTATTTTAATCATGGAACACATGTGGCAGGAACTATTGCCGCGGCAAGAAACGGGGTGGGATTAATTGGAGTTGCACCAGACGCAGAACTGGTAGCAGTTAAAGTCCTTTCTGAATATTCCGGGTCCGGAGCATTTAGTGGGATAAATGCAGGGATTATTTATGCTGCAGAGGAAGGTGCAGATGTTATTAATATGAGCCTTGGGGCTTCTTTATATAAAAATGGAAAATTAGTAGATGCCGATGGAAATGCTTACCGTGTTTCTCCAAAAGATATTCAGGAAATTATCCATGCCCAGCAAAGAGCTATTGATTATGCATATAAAAGCGGAACAACGGTTGTTGCTTCAGCAGGAAATGATGCCCATGATGCCGATGGAGATGGTTCCTGGATTAACCTCCCCGGAGGCTTAAACAAAGTGATTACAGTTTCAGCAACCGCTCCTGAAGGTTACGACTACCTAGCCGAATATACCGATTATGATGTACCTGCCAGTTATACAAACTATGGAAGATCTTTAATAGATATTGCAGCACCGGGAGGAGACGGGGATGTTTCTTTATACGACATGATCCTTAGCGCCGGAAGCGGAAATACTCTTTATTGGAGTTCTGGAACAAGCATGGCTGCGCCTCACGTTTCCGGTGTTGCTGCCCTTGTAATTGGAGGTAACGGAGGAGAAATGGACCCTCAGCAGGTTACCCAGCAAATTTACCATACCGCAGATGATATCGTAAGTAACGGAAAAAGTGTTTATTATGGACATGGAAGGGTTAATGCCTACAGGGCCGTAACCGAGAAATAATTTTTCATTAGAAATATTTAAAACCGGGAATATCCCGGTTTTTTATGAACATTTGTGAACAACCCATGTTTGTAACATGTTGAAAACAAAATAGTTAAAAAAACCATAAAAGCTTTTAAAACAAATGGGATTTTAGGTAAATTTATTGTAGAAAATTAATTTCTAAAGACTGATAAAAGGATTTCTGCAGAAATTGTTTTTTATTTTATGTAGAGAAGACAATCTTTACATACGGTTTTTATCTTCTATATAACGTTCGTTTTTTGCAATTGCAAAAATAGTTTGAAAGTTAAAAACCATTTTTGAAATATTCTATTTACACTAATAAGAATATTTCATTGAAATAATGCACACTTAAGCAGCCTTGCTTTTCAGGAACAATAATTCCGGTGGTAACGCATTATTTCTGTAGAAGCCATTTCATTTTAGATATTAAGATGAAATGGCTTTTTTTTATTCCTCTGCCATCCCTTCGCTGACATTAAAAAATCAGGCTTTTAAAACCTTTCAACTATGATAAAAGTATGAAAAATGCTATATTGCGGAGGTTTCAACGCCTTGGGGAAATCCAGGGCGTTTATTGAATATATTGCAATCAAAAAAAATAAAACATGACACAAAAATCACGGATTGTCTATACAAAAACTGATGAGGCTCCGGCACTAGCCACCTATTCTTTCTTACCTATAGTGCAAACTTTTACGAAAACTGCCAATATTGATCTGGAAACAAAAGATATTTCTCTTGCAGGAAGAATTCTTGCGCAGTTTCCCGGTTATCTCAACGAAGAACAAAAAGTTAGTGATGCTCTTGCTGAACTTGGGGAACTGGCAAAGAAACCTGAAGCCAATATCATAAAGCTCCCAAATATTAGTGCATCCATTCCTCAGCTAAAAGCGGCAATTAAAGAATTACAGGAAAAAGGCTTTGCTATTCCCGACTATCCGGACGAAGCTGCTTCAGATAAGGAAAAAGAAATAAAGGCAAAATATGATAAAGTTAAAGGGAGTGCGGTAAATCCGGTTCTACGCGAAGGAAACTCTGACAGGAGGGCTCCAAAAGCAGTAAAGAATTTTGCACGTAAAAACCCTCATAGCATGGGAGAGTGGAGCAGCGACTCTAAAACTCATGTGGCTACAATGGATTCCGGAGATTTCAGGCATACTGAAAAATCGGTTACTGTTTCTAAAGAAGGAGATGTGAGCATTGTATTTACTTCTGCTTCAGGAGAAAAAACAGTTCTAAAAAAAGATATCCATCTTTTAACCGGCGAAATTATTGATGCCGCAGTGATGAACAAAAAAGCACTTGTTGAATTTCTTCAGGAGCAGGTAAAAGATGCCAGGGAGAAAAATGTGCTGTTTTCGCTTCACATGAAGGCTACCATGATGAAGGTATCAGATCCTATCATTTTTGGACATGCGGTAAAAGTCTTCTTCCGTGACGTATTTAATAAATACGGAGAAGAGCTAAAACAGGCCGGAGCTAATCCTAATAGTGGTCTTGGTGATATTTTAGGTGCATTAGAAAAAGTACCTGAAAAAAAGGCAAAAGAGATTGACGAAGCTATTAAAGCCGATTTAAAAGAAGGGCCGGACCTGGCCATGGTAAACTCAGATAACGGGATTACCAACCTTCATGTCCCCAGTGATGTGATTATTGATGCTTCTATGCCGGCAATGATTAGAACATCTGGCCAGATGTGGAATGCTGAAGGAAAACAGCAGGATACCAAGGCAGTCATTCCTGATAGCAGTTATGCAGGAGTATATCAGGCTACTATCGATTTCTGTAAGAAAAACGGAGCTTTTGATCCTGCCAGCATGGGAACCGTTCCCAATGTTGGACTCATGGCTCAAAAGGCCGAGGAATATGGATCTCATGATAAAACATTTGAAATTCCCGCAGATGGAACCGTACAGGTAATCAATAACGCCGGAGAAGTATTATTAGAACACGCCGTGGAAGAAGGGGATATCTGGAGAATGTGCCAGGTTAAAGATGCCCCGGTAAGAGACTGGATTAAACTGGCGGTGGGCCGTGCACGTGCCACCGGAAATCCAACAGTATTCTGGCTGGATAACGAAAGGGCCCATGACGCCCAGCTTATCGAGAAAGTTCAGAAATATTTACCGGAGCACGATACTGAAGGCTTGGATATTAAAATAATGTCTCCCGTTGAAGCTACAGAATATACGCTTAGAAGGGTAAAAGATGGAAAAGACACCATCTCGGTTACCGGAAATGTTCTAAGGGATTATCTTACAGATTTATTTCCAATCCTTGAACTTGGTACAAGCGCAAAAATGCTTTCTATTGTTCCACTTATGAATGGCGGAGGGTTATTTGAAACCGGTGCAGGAGGCTCTGCCCCTAAACACGTGCAGCAATTTGTGCAGGAAGGCCACCTCAGGTGGGATTCGCTTGGAGAATTTTTAGCGCTTTCTGTTTCGCTGGAACATGCCGGCCAAAAGTACGATAATCCAAAGGCCATCATCTTATCTGAAGCTTTAGATGAGGCTACAGATAAATTTCTGGACAACAGAAAATCTCCTTCACGAAAGGTGAATGAACTGGATAACAGGGGAAGTCACTTCTATCTAGCCCTATACTGGGCACAGGCATTGGCAAAACAGGAAAAGGATGCGGAAATGAAGGACTACTTTAGCGCCATTGCGAAAGCAATGGAAGCAAAAGAAGAACAAATTCTTCAGGAATTAATCGAGGTTCAGGGTTCTCCCGTAGATATTGGAGGATATTATGAACCTGATGAAGAAAAAGTTTCCAGGGCAATGAGGCCTAGTGAAACCCTTAATTCAATTTTAAGATAAACTTTTCTGAAATATATTCGAGAGGCCGGAGAAATTCCGGCCTTTTTTGTTATAAAAACTTTCTTTTCCAGGATACATAGTATCTTTAAATTTTGAAATCCGGATTTTTATGAAGCCCGAAATATCTGTTATTATTCCCACCTACAACCGTGCCCATACGCTTCCGGAAACCCTACAATCTGTCCTGGATCAAAGCTTTGTAAACTGGGAATGCCTCATTGTTGATGATGGATCCAGTGATGATACCAGAAGTGCAATTTCTTCATTTCTTCTAAAGGATAAAAGATTTGTTTTTATTGAAAGACCTGCAGACAAAGAAAAAGGGGCTGCCGCCTGCAGGAATATTGGACTGGAAGCGGCTAAAGGGAAATATATCCAGTTCCTGGATTCTGATGATTTAATCGCCGCAAATAAACTCCAATCCCAGTTAGAGGCTTTAAAAAAAATTTCTGCACAAAGTATTGCGACCTGCAAATGGGGACGAATGAAGCCCCGCTGGAATGTTCCTCAAATCTATAAAAGTCTTCCTTCTTATAATTCCACTGCAAGACCGGAGAAATTGCTTACTACTTTTGGAAAACGTTTTACTTATTTCCCTCTTCACGTTTACCTTATTCCACTAAATTTAATTAGAAAAGCAGGAGTCTGGAATGAAACGCTTAGTGTTAATGATGATGGGGAGTTTATATGCCGCATAATCCTAAATGCCTCGGAGATCACTTTTGTACAAAACACGTATGTCATTTATAAACAGGGTGCAGGTAATCGTCTAAATGGTGCTTTAACTACTGAAGGCATTAAAAGTTACATTGAAGCATGGCAATTAATTGAAGAAAATATTTTTCAAAATACGGGTATTGAAAATCATATTTTAGTGAGACAGGCAAAACATTCCTTTTTCGAAAGGATAAAAACAGAATTTCCAGAGGTTGTTTTAAAATACAAAGATTTTTTTGCTTCAAAAATGACACGGAAGGAATATGTGTATTTAAAGGTTCGAAATAGGATAATTAATGAATTTTCTACATGAGCCCGGAAGTATCTGTAATTATCCCCACCTTTAACAGGGCTCATATTCTGCAGGAGACCCTGGATTCCGTTCTTCAGCAAACTTTTAAGAACTGGGAATGTATAATTGTAGATGATGGATCTACAGATCATACTACATCCCTTTTGAAAAAATATCTCAAAGATAAAAGATTTCAATATCTTCACAGGCCCTCCTCGTTAACAAAAGGAGCATGTACCTGCCGGAATATTGGCATTGCCAATGCGAGGGGCAGTTACTTGCAATTTTTAGATTCTGATGATCTGTTGGCTCCTAATAAACTGGAAATACAATTACAGGAGCTAAAGCAACAAATTCCCGGAAAAATTGCCACTTGTAAATGGGGTGGCATAAAACCAATGTGGAAAACACCCAGGGTCTATGATGGAATGCCTTCTTACCAGACAATAAATAATGTACTTGCACTTTTCACTATTTTTGCAACCCGCTTCACTTATCTTCCGGTTCATTCCTATCTTGTACCTAAAAGTGTTGTAAAAAAGGCAGGTGATTGGAAAGTTAATCTGAAGATAAATCAGGATGGGGAATTTTTTACCCGTGTCTTATTAAACAGTACAGGCACTGTTTTTTGTGAAAAAACCTTTGTACTGTATCGCACCGGTAGCGGAAACAGGACCAGCAACCTTAGAAACACCAGGGAAGGTGTAAAAAGCTATACTGAAAGTTGGGATATGATCAACAAAGTTATTGCTGAAAAGGCCGGTATAACAGATCATATTTTTGTTAAATTGGCCAAAGCAGATTTATATTACAACCTTAAAACAAATCATCCGGAATGGATGAAAGAAAACAAGGCATTCCTGGCTGGCCGCACTCCTTTACTTATTTACAATTTTCTAAGACTGCTTTCCAGAATCCAGGATAGGATACAGGTAAAACAAGTACCAGTAACAGGATAACAGGATTTTTATTGTAAGACTTTTAAAGTTTCAACAGAAGACAATTTTGTAAAATCCATAGAAATATGGGTACTTAATTATCCTTCTCTAAAATAAATACATACAAAACAAATCAATTTCCTATTTCGGTATTAAGTTTAAGTTAAAGGAACTCTGCGCCTTTATTACACTTCGGTTTTTGACGAAATTTGCAGGATGACAGACGAGAAAAAAGGAAGAAATAAAAAACGGGAAGCTATAATTCTCTTTGTTCTGGGTACCTTAATAGCTTTAGGTCCTTTCTCCATAGATGCTTATCTCCCGGGTTTCCAGAAAATTGCAGAAGATTTTAATATTTCCATTGCGCAGGTAGGGCTTACCCTTACCAGCTACTTTATTGGAATTTCATTGGGACAGCTCGCCTACGGCCCCATTATGGACAAATTTGGAAGGAAGAAACCGCTGCTCACGGGACTTCTTATTTATTTTCTGGCAGCACTTTGCTGCTACTATTCTCCAAATTTAACATGGCTTATTGGAAGCCGGTTTTTTCTGGCCGTAGGAGCATCGGCAGGTATGGTGGCCGCAAAAGCAGTAGTCAGGGATATTTTCCCGGTTAATGAAGTTGCAGGTGCCATTTCAATATTAATGCTTATAATGGGTGGAGCGCCTATAGTGGCACCTACTGTAGGGAGCTTTATTATTGAAGGCTTGGGCTGGAAAAGCATTTTTCTTTTCCTGGCCTCCTTTTCCCTTCTAATGCTCTTTAGCGTATCCCGTTTTTTACCGGAAAGTGTGGTCCCTGATAACAATGTGCAATTACGGCCCGGCATTGTTCTTAAAAAATATCTGGGAATTTTAACTCATGAAAAGTTCTGGAGTTTTTCTATGGCCGGAAGTTTTACTATTGGTGCCATGTTCGCCTACATCTCTGATGCTCCCAGGTTATTTATGGAAAATTTTGATCTATCCCAAAAACAATTTGGGATCCTTTTTGGGGTAAATGCGGCCGGCCTAATCCTTGGAAGTCAGGTAAACCGTCTTTTCCTGAAAAGATTCACCACTTTTCAAATCACTTTTTTCAACAGCATTATCCTGGTTATTCTGGCCTTTGTATTTCTTATTAATGGAATTGCAGGAGCAAATTTTTACCTTACAGTCGCCTTACTGTTTAGTATTCTGTTTCTGCTAGGCTTTCAAAACCCAAATACCACCGCACTTTCCTTGGAGCCTTTTGCAACAAAAGCTGGAAGAGCTTCAGCATTAATAGGAAGCCTTAAAATGGTATTGGGGGCAATGGCTTCTTTTGTGGTAAGCTTGTTTCATACTGCGGGATTAGTTCCGTTAGGCGTAATATTACTTTGTTGTTTGGGAAGTAGTTCCCTATTGCTCCTGCGCTTCTCCGGAAAAGAAAAAAGAAGGCTTGCCCTTGGAGAAGCCTAACTTCAACAATTTATAAACTGCTTTTTAGTTATAGCTTTGTAACGTATCTTTACCCAAAAATTTTTGGCCATCTACCGTTTACTTCTCAGTTGCTTCTTACTTTTTCCTATTCCTACGGTTAATGCTCAGGAGATTTTCACCTTGAGTGGAACAGTTTCAGATAAAGCCAGTAATGAAACGCTTATTGGGGTAAATGTTATTATTCCTGAAAGAAATACAGGAGTGGTTACTAATGAATACGGATTTTTTTCACTGAAGTTACCTGAAGGTTCTCACATGCTTCAAATTTCTTATTTAGGATATCAAACCAATTCCAGGCAGATAGAACTTCACCAGAATACAAGAATCAATATACAAATGCAGCAGTCTTCAGAAAATTTAGACGAAATTGTGATTACTGAAGATGTGGAGCAAACCGATATCCGCAGCCCTGAAATGAGCGTAAATAAGCTTTCCATAAATACTATTCAAAAATTACCGGCCGTTTTCGGGGAAGTAGATGTAGTGCGTTCTTTATTGTTACTCCCCGGGGTTTCCAATGCAGGCGAAGGCTCTTCAGGCTTTAATGTTCGTGGCGGCGCGGTAGACCAGAATTTAATCCTTCTAGACGAAGCTACTATTTTTAATTCCTCTCACTTGTTTGGCCTTTTTTCGATTTTTAATCCTGATGCCATAAAAGATTTGAAACTTTATAAAGGCGGAATTCCGGCAAAATTTGGAGGAAGGGTTTCCTCTGTTCTTGATATTTACCAGCGGGATGGCAATAGCCGGGAATTTAAAGCACAGGGTGGGATTGGCGTAATTTCTAGTAGGTTACTTGCAGAAGGTCCACTTATAAAAGATAAAAGCTCATTCCTGGTTGGTGGCAGGAGTTCTTACGCCCACCTGTTCCTAAAGCTCACAGATAATCCCAACTCTGCCTACTTTTACGATCTTAACACCAAACTTAACTACAAAGTAAACAACAACAATAAATTCCTTTTTTCAGGGTACTTTGGGAGAGATGTGTTTAATATAAATCAGAATTTTAGAAACAGCTATGGTAATGCTGTATTCAATTTGAGATGGAACCATGTGGTTTCTGAAAATCTTTTTAGTAACCTTTCCCTTATATACAGTGACTATTACTATGGCCTCACCCTGGATTTTGTAGAATTTAACTGGGACAGCGGGATTAAGAACTTCAATATCAAATACGACCTTAATCACTATATTCGTGATGGTTTTAAGTTGGAATATGGCCTGCAGAATACTTATTATCAGTTTCAGCCGGGAGAAATTTCTCCCACCACAGCAACTTCCGGTATTAACTATTATAAGCTGGATAACAAGTATGCCGTAGAAAGTGCCGCTTATATTTCTGCGGAACAGGAGCTAACGAAAACTGTTTCGGTAGAATATGGAGCGAGGTTAAGTGCCTTTTTAAGACTGGGACAGAAGAACATGAATTTTTATGAAAACGACCAGCCGGTAATTTATAATGAAGCACGGGATATTTACCAAGAAGCCACTCCTGTCGTTAAGCCAACCGCAAACCGGGACGAAGTAATCGCCTCCTTTTTTAACATAGAGCCCCGTTTTGCACTAGCCTATAATTTTGCTGAAAACCAATCTGTTAAAGTAAGTTATAATAGGATAAGCCAGTATTTGCATCTTATTTCCAATACCAGTTCCCCTACTCCAATTGATGTTTGGGCTCCCAGCGGGCCGTACCTTGAACCCCAACTTCTGGACCAGGTCGCGGTGGGGTATTTCCGCAGTATTGACAAAGAACATTACTCCCTGGAAATCGAAGTCTTTTATAAGAGGATAAAAAACAGGATAGATTATATAGACGGAGCCAATCTCATTGCAAACAATGCTATAGAAACAGTGATATTGAACGGCAGGGCGCGAGCTTATGGTTTGGAATTTTTACTTAAAAAACATAAAGGCAGATTAAACGGATGGCTTTCCTATACCCTTTCTCGCTCTCAGCAACAAACCCCTGGACGAACTGCCGCTGAAAGCGGAATTAATAATGGGGCATGGTATAATGCCAGCTTTGACAGGACTCATGATTTTAGCATCACTTCATCCTATACATTAAATGAGAAATGGGAATTAAACGCTAATTTTATTTTTCAGTCTGGACTGGCAACCACCTACCCGGTGGGGCAATACGAATATGCCAGCATGAGTGTTCCCATTTATGCTTCCCGTAACAGCAATCGGCTGCCGGCTTATCATCGTTTAGATGTAGCTGCCACCTATACCCCGCATTTAAAAAAGGATAAAAGGATAAAATCTTCCTGGAATTTTGGAATTTATAATTTATACAACCGCAAAAATGCCTATTCCATAACTTTCAGTGAAAATGTAGATGAACAAAGAAATGAAGCAACACGGCTTTCGCTTTTTGGAATAATCCCTTCCATTACCTATAATTTCCACTTTTAAATGAAAAAGATAATTATTATAGTAACAGCCTTTATCACAATAATGCTTAGCAGTAGTTGTGAGGATGTTGTAGAAATTAACCTGGATCAGAGCAAACCACGGCTGGTTGTAGAAGCTTCTATTGAATGGCTTAAAAACACCCAGGGGAATTTCCAATCTGTGAAATTAAGCACCACCAGTGATTATTATGAAGAAGAAGCCCCTGCCGTTACTACGGCCAGGGTACAGATTGTTGATTCGGAAGACCATGTTTTTGTATTTAACCATGTTAGCGACGGAATTTACCAAAACAGCTATTTTGAACCACAATTAAATATGAGATACCAGCTTCAAGTAGAATATAAGGATGAAGTATACACTGCCACAGAAATTTTTGTTCCAGTTGTAGATCTTGACTATGTAGAACAAACAGAAAATGGTGGATTCAACGGGGAACAAATAGAACTAAAAGCATATTATACCGACCCGGCGAATGAAACCAATTATTATCTTTTTACCTTTAAGGATGAAAAAGCTTCTTTTGAGATTTATGAAGATGAATTTACAGATGGTAACCAGATTTTCGGGTATTACTCTAATGAAGATATTGAGCCAGGAGATGAGATTTATATAGAACTTGCGGGTATCTCCCGCTCCTATTATCAATACCTTTTTTTACTACGCTCTCAAATAGGCACCAATGCCGGCGGCCCGTTTGAAACTAAACCAGCTACCGTTAAAGGTAATGTAGTTAACCAAACCAATAAAGAAAATTACGCCCTGGGATATTTCCGGCTTTCTCAAGTAGTCGAGACAAGTTATATTGTAAACTAGAACTGGAAAATACAATGCACACAAACAGGGAATTATTGGCTAAAGGCATAAAGTACTTACTTATTGCCATGCCGCTTATTGTGGCAGGACCATCAGTAGTCTTCAGCGCTTTTAACAATCAGGATCACCCGTTTTATATTCCAGTATTGGTAGGAGGAATTATTATTTTAATAGCAGCGATATTCTTTATTTTCAAGGGGATTACTACGATAATAAAAGCCCTCTTTGGATAATTATGGCGTGCCCTTCGGGCCGGGCTATCCGCGTTATCTGCCTTGCCTGCCGGCGCGGCAGGATAACCTGCTGCTATCCCTCACGCGGCTTTACGTTTTCAGAACATTTAAGCTTAGGAGAAGTTCAGGAATTTTAAATCAAGCCAATAATGAGGATCAAGAACAAAAGTTGTGGAGGAATTAAAAATGGAGTGCGATATTTGCGTAAAAACTAGAGGTGGATAACTATTTGGATTTACTTAAGCTTGTATTGCCGCCATTCCTTGTGGAGCATTTTGATTTAATTAAAAGCAGAAAAAAAAAAGAGGTACTTCATCTTTATTTTGAAGAACGTAATAACCCACCTCAAGAACATTCTACCCGGTTATTGGTCTCAAAAGGCTTTCATAAAGAAGTAACAATTCAGGATTTTCCTTTACGAGGTAACACAGTTTACCTTCATCTTAAACGTCGCCGATGGATAGATAAAGATACAAGTCAACTAGTTCAAAGAGACTGGAATTTAGTAGCACAAGGAACTCGTATAACCACCGGGTTCGCTGCTTTTTTAAAAGAAATTAGTCAATACGAAGGCGTCTAATGGCCATACCATCGGATCTTTCTTTGCTGTCAATGGAAAGAAGTTGCAGCGTCAGTATAAAAACCATCTCAGTGACTTTAAAGAATGGAAGGAAAAAAATCACGCCAGAGATTACTTAATCTTTCCTGAAAACATTGGCCCTTATCTTTCCCTCGATGAGACAGCTTTATCTCAGGGAGGACTCTACACCATTATCACCAACAAAAAAGCGAAACGAAAAAAGGGTGCTTTGGTTACTATTATTGGGAAGCTATTGATGGAGAGAATCAACAACGGTAGAAAACTAAGCAAACAGGAAAGAAATATATCCCTGAGTTGCTGTCAAATGATGATTCTCATATAAAACTACTTGCCAGAAGCAGATATCTACTCTACAAAGCCACCTCCAAATGGACAAAAAAGCAATCAAGGCGTGCAGAGATCCTCTTCAAAGAATATCCCGATATCCACAAAACTTACGCTTTAGTGAACAACCTAAGAAACATATTCAATCAAACAAAAGACAAAGGTGTAGCCTATAAAAAGCTCGCCCACTGGTATAGGGAAGTGGAAGAAACCGGTTTTAGAGCCTTCAATACTGTCGCTAACAGCATTAAACTTAACTATAGATCCATCTTGAACTACTTCAAAAATAGAAGTACGAATGCCTCTGCAGAATCATTTCATGCTAAAATCAAAGCTTTTAGAAGTCAGTTCAGAAGAGTGAAAAATGTCGAATTCTTCTTGTTCAGATTAACTAGAATTTTTGCCTAGTCCACAACATTTAGGAAAGATCTTGAATTTACTGTTTATTTCAACTGAAAAGTATACCACTATTTCATTTCAAAAGTATACCATTTTAAATTAATTAACAACGGTATCC
>NZ_JBGFSM010000012.1:0-137235 GCF_041679265.1 Autumnicola aciditolerans | reverse complement strand
CACTACTCACTACTCACTACTCACTACTCACTACTCACTACTCACTACTCACTACTCACTACTCACTACTCACTACTAAAATTTGCCTTCTGCGGGATATCAACTATATTTACGCTCGCATAATCACAACACAACTTCCATGGCCACCACTACTACAGCAGATGCTAAAATATTTAATTGCACCCAAAGCCGCGAACTCGCCGAAAAAATAGCCGCTGCCTACGGCAGTAAGCTTGGTAAGGTAATCACTTCCACCTACAGTGATGGCGAATTTCAGCCTTCCTTTGAAGAATCGGTTAGAGGGTCCAGGGTTTTTATCATAGGTTCCACTCATCCCGGAGCAGATCATCTTATGGAAATGCTGCTTATGCTGGATGCCGCCAAGAGGGCTTCTGCCAGGCATATCACCGCGGTAATGCCTTATTTTGGCTGGGCCAGGCAAGACAGGAAAGATAAACCCAGGGTGCCTATCGCGGCCAAAATGATAGCCAGTATCCTGGAAACTGCAGGCGCCACCCGTATTATTACCATGGATTTACACGCAGACCAGATCCAGGGCTTTTTTGAAAAACCCGTGGATCATCTCTTTGCCTCCACTGTTTTCCTGCCTTATCTCAGAAACCTGAATCTGGAGAATCTTACTATCGCATCCCCAGATATGGGAGGTTCTAAAAGAGCTTATGCCTATTCTAAAGCTTTGGAAAGTGACGTGGTGATTTGTTATAAACAACGCGCCAAAGCTAACGTGATCTCCCATATGGAACTAATTGGAAATGTGGAAGGGAAAAATGTAGTGCTGGTGGATGATATGGTAGACACTGCGGGTACTTTAACAAAGGCAGCCAATCTTATGATAGAAAGAGGGGCTTTAAGTGTGCGGGCAATCTGTACTCACCCTGTGCTCTCGGGAGAGGCTTATGAACGGGTTGAAAAATCTAAACTGCAGGAATTAATTGTTACCGATTCCATTCCTTTAAAAAAGGACAGCAGGAAAATAAAAGTGGTAAGCTGCGCCGATTTATTTGCCGATGTTATGAACCGTGTACATAGCAACCGTTCTATTAGTTCTAAATTTATAATGTAATTAGAAGTACGAGGTGCGAAGTTAGAAGTACGAAGTAGAGGTTTGAAGTAAGAAGTACTTAGTTTGAAGGAGAAAGAAGTTGCTCTGCAACCTGCTGTCTATTAAAACTTAGAAATAAGTTGAAAAGAAAGGTTTGCAGAAAACAAAGCTCCCCAACTTTTCAGGGAGAGCCGGCCCGAATGCCCCATGGGAAGAGTGGCCGCAGGCCGGGGTGGTTGTTTTTAAGTTAGATTATTTTTTCAGAAAGTAATTCAAAATTCAAATTTCATCATTGAAAATATTCATTTTTTGCCTAAAGCCTAAAGCCTAAAGCCTACAGCCTAACGCCTAAAGCCTAAAGCCTAAAGCCTAACGCCTACAGCCTACAGTCTCCGAACTCCGCAAGCCAAACTTTAAACTTTAAACTTTTTATAGAACCGAAAAAAGAATTACTTTTGCAGCCTAAAAATTATCAATAATGAAATCAATTACGATCAACGGATCTAAAAGAGAAAGCGTGGGCAAAAAGTCAACTAAAGCCCTACGTAATGCTGGACAGGTTCCTTGCGTATTGTACGGTGGAGGTCAGGAGCCTTTACACTTTGCTGCCGAGGAAATTGCATTCCAGAATTTAGTGTACACTCCAGACGTTCATACGGTGGAAATTAAACTGGCAGACGGGAAGAAGTATAATGCTGTTCTTCAGGATATACAGTTTCACCCGGTAACCGATGCCATCCTTCACATGGATTTCTATGAAATCTTTGAAGACACTCCAATTTCAATGGAAATCCCAATTCATACCGAAGGTATTCCACGCGGAGTTAAAAACGGAGGGGTTCTAAGATACAACCTTCGTCGTTTAAGAGTGAAAGGACTTCCGGGAGACCTTCCAGATTATATTGTGGCAGATGTTGCCAAGCTTAAAATTGGCCAGAAACTTTATGTGACTGCCGTAGAAAGCGACAAGTATAAAATTCAGCATCCCGATAATACGGTGATCTGCCAGGTGAGAACTTCACGTAACATTATCGCCCTTGATGAAGAGGAAGAAGATGAAGACGAAGTAGCAGCAGATGATGTACCGGCTACTGAAGTAGACGAAGCAGAAAACAAAGAATAGGCAACTATTTTTTTGAAATTATAGAGAGCATTCCTTTTTTCGGTCCTTCCGAAAATCGGGATGCTTTTTTAATTCATTAAAATTAAGGTAAAGAGGTAAGGAGTTAAAGAGAGAAGGGTTAAGTGAAGGAAGAGAAGTTAGCAGTTAGGTAATTGATCCGGTAAATGAAAGTTTTTAGTAGTGTACTCGAGGTTAAATGTAGCAGGGTAGAAGTTTTCTCGTAAGGCAATCCGTAACCTACAAAACTTCAAACAACAAACTCTGAACAAACACAGAAAGGCCGGAGAATTTTTTTAATTTTATCTTCCTAATAAAAAATCTCATGCTGTCTTTCTTCGGAAGAATATTAAACAGGAAAATACCAAAGGAGGAAATAGATCCAATGAAGAAATTTTTAATTGCCGGCCTCGGAAATATTGGGCCAAAATATGAGAATACCAGGCATAATATAGGATTCAAAATTTTGGATCAATTGGCTGTGCAGGAAGAAATCAGTTTTACCACAGACAGGCTGGGGGATATTGCGCAGTTCAAATTTAAAGGCCGTACTTTTATTTTGCTGAAACCTTCCACTTACATGAACCTTAGCGGGAAGGCGGTAAATTACTGGATGAATAAAGAAAAAATTAATCCTGAAAACCTGCTCGTGGTTACCGATGATCTTAACTTAGCCTTTGGGACTCTTCGGTTAAAAACCAAAGGGAGTGATGGCGGCCATAATGGATTAAAAGATATTCAAAATGTGCTGAATACCACTAAGTATAACCGGTTCCGCTTCGGCATAAGCGATGAGTTTTCCAAAGGGCAGCAGATAGATTATGTGCTGGGGGAGTGGACCGAAGAGGAAGAAAAAAAGCTGCCGGAAAGATTGAAGAAATCGGCAGAACTTATAAAATCTTTTGGCACTGCCGGGGTTTCAAATACAATGAATAATTTTAACGGAAAATAAAGCTGACTTTGAAAGAACACGAGGGAGCTAACGCGTTTAGCAGTGAATATTCCACCGCGGTAACCATAGGAACTTTTGACGGTGTACATGCCGGGCATCAAAAGATTATTGAAAGGTTGGTCAATTCGGCTAAAGCCGGTAATCTGGAGTCGGCTATTCTTACTTTTTTTCCCCATCCACGCATGGTGTTGCAAAAAGAAAGCGGCTTAAAACTCATCAATACCATTGCGGAGCGAAAACAATTCCTTGAAACCACAGGAGTAGATCATCTTATTATTCATCCTTTCACACAACAGTTTTCCCGGCTTTCCGCAAGGGAATTTGTGCGCGATATCCTGGTAAATAAGCTTAAGGCTAAAAAGGTAATTATCGGGTACGATCATCGTTTTGGCCGTAACCGCACGGCAAACATCGATGACCTTAAAAAATTTGGGGAAGAATTTCGCTTTGAAGTGGAAGAAATCAGCAAAGAAGAAGTAGAAGAGGTTGCGGTGAGTTCTACTAAAATAAGAAATGCCCTGGACGAGGGTAGGGTAGAAAAGGCCAATGCCTACCTAAAGCATCCTTTTACCTTAACAGGTACGGTAATTAAAGGCCGTGGCCTGGGAAAAGAATTTGAATATCCAACGGCCAACCTACAGGTTAAAGAAGACTATAAGCTGATTCCTAAAAATGGTGTTTACGTGGTAAAATCGCTTATAGACGGGAAAACTTTCTTCGGGATGATGAATATTGGCACCAATCCTACTGTGGGAGGGGAAGAGCAGACCATAGAAACTTATTTCTTTGATCTCAATGAGGATTTATATGGAAAGAAGCTGCAAATAGCGCTGCTGGTGCGTATTCGGGATGAAAAGAAATTTGATTCGGTAGAATCCCTGAAAATTGCCATGAAGCAGGACGAAGCTTTTTCCCGCCAATACCTTCGTGATAATTATGCTGAATAGGTGGCTTTTTAAGCATATAGATAACTCGGCCCTGGTGGTTTTCCGGGTCATGTTTGGCTTATTGATTACCGTGGAAGCCTGGGGCGCCATTTTCTCCGGCTGGGTACAGCGCACTCTTATAGATCCGCCGGAATTCACTTTCAATTTTATAGGTTTTGATTTCCTGCAGCCTTTGCCCGGCAACCTGATGCTCTGGTATTATGGCCTGATGGGGCTTTTTGGGGTTTTTGTGATGCTGGGCTTTAAGTATCGCTTCAGTATGTTTTGCTATGGCATAATGTGGTCCTGCGTTTATTTAATGCAGAAGACCTCGTATAACAATCACTATTATCTGCTCATGCTGCTGTGCATTATCATGTTGTTTCTTCCCGCGCACCGCTGGCTTTCCATAGATGCAAGGCAAAACCCGAAGATCAGGGAAATCTCCATGCCACGCTGGATCTGGCTGGTAATTGTAGCGCAGTTATGGATTGTGTACACCTATGCTTCAGTCGCCAAACTTTACCCGGACTGGCTGGACGGTACCATGCCGGCAATATTAATGAAGAGTAAAAGAAATTACTGGCTGGTGGGCGAGTTCCTTCAGCAGGAATGGATACGATACGCGATTACCTGGTTTGGGCTGTGTTTTGACCTGCTTATTATCCCGCTTTTATTATGGAGAAGGACGAGGCTGCCGGCTTTTTTACTGGCGATTTTTTTCCATCTTTTTAATAGTTTTATTTTTCATATCGGCATTTTTCCATACCTCTCGCTGGCCTTTATTATTTTCTTCTTTCCTACGGAAAAGGTTAACAAATGGTTTCTTCGGAAGAAAAAACCGCACTACGATAAAGGGGAAATTATACTACCTTCTTATCGCAAGCCCTTAATTGCAGTTTTGGCCTGTTGGTTTATAATCCAGATTTCGCTGCCTTTAAGGCACTGGTTTTTCCCTGATGACGTGCTGTGGACTGAAGAAGGGCACCGGCTAAGCTGGCGAATGATGTTGCGTTCCAAAGGCGGCCGCAGCCAGTTTAAAGTGGTGGAAAAAGGAACCACCGATACCATTTATGTGGGTAAGAACAATTTTCTAAGCCGTAAACAACAAAATTCCATCAATACAAAGCCAGATTTGCTCTGGCAGTTCGCGCAGTTCCTGGAGAAAAAATATGCTGAAGAAGGTAAGGAAGTAGAAGTCTATATAGATTCCAAAGTAAGCGTAAACGGTGGCCCTTACAAGCCTTTTATTGATCCAAAAGTAGATATGGCCAAAGCTAAATGGAACCACTTCACTCACAATAGTTGGATATTACCTTCTGAACCTGATAAGGAAGATTAGTTAGTGTTTAATTATTGTACAAAATGTTCCTCCCCTTTTCAAGGGGAGGTGCCGAAGGCGGAGGGGTGATATTTTTAAAACAATCAGCGGGAGCATCAACGAAACATCACTGTTCCTCTCTTTAAGGAGAGGTCCCGAAGAATGGGGTAATTATAGCGCCAGTGTCAACGTAGAAAAATGTTTCTCCCCTTTTTAAAAGGAGGCCCTGAAGAACCGCGGCAGCATCAATTAGGAGTAAAATGGTCCTTGTTTTTAAGAGAAGGTCCCGAAGAACGGGGTAATTATAGCGCCAGTGTCAACGTAGAAAAATGTTCTTCCCCTTTTTAAAAGGAGGTCCGGAGAACCGTAGTAGCTTCAAAGGGGAGTAAATGTTCCTTGTTTTTTTAAGAGAAGGTCCAGAAGAATGGGGTAATTATAGCGCCAGCGTCAACGTAGAAAAATGTTCCTCCCCTTTTTAAAAGGAGGCCCTGAAGAACCGCGGCAGCATCAATAAGGAGTAAATGTTCCTTTTTTTAAGAGAAGGTCCCGAAGAATGGGGTAATTATAGCGCCAGTGTCAACGTAGAAAAGTGTTCCTCCCCTTTTTAAAAGGAGGTCCGGAGAACCGCGGCAGCATCAATAAGGAGTGAATGTTCCTTTTTTTAAGAGAAGGTCCCGAAGAATGGGGTAATTATAGCGCCAGTGCCAACGTAGAAAAGTGTTCCTCCCCTTTTTTCAAAGGAGGTCCGGAGAACCGTAGTAGCTTCAAAGGGGAGTGAATGTTCCTTGTTTTTTTAAGAAAAGGTCCCGAAGAATGGGGTAATTATAGCGCCAGCGTCAATGTAGAAAAATGTTCCTCCCCTTTTTAAAGGAGGTCCGGAGAACCGTAGTAGCTTCAAAGGGGAGTGAATGTTCCTTGTTTTCTTAAGAGAAGGTCCCGAAGAACTGGGCATTATAGCGCCAGCGTCAACGTAGAAAAGTGTTCCTCCCCTTTTCAAGGGGAGGTGCCGAAGGCGGAGGGGTGATATTTTTAAAACAATCAGCGGGAGCATCAACGAAACATCACTGTTCCTCTCTTTAAGAGAAGGTCCCGAAGAACGGGGTAATTATAGTGCTAGTGTCAACGTAGAAAAGTGTTCCTCCCCTTTTTAAAAGGAGGTCCGGAGAACCGCGGCAGCATCAATAAGGAGTAAATGTTCCTTTTTTTAAGAGAAGGTCCAGAAGAATGGGGTAATTATAGCGCCAGCGTCAACGTAGAAAAATGTTCCTCCCCTTTTTTTAAGGGGAGGTGCCGAAGGCGGAGGGGTCTTTTCAGTATTAAATGAAAATCCATCTAACATGCTTCAAGGATACTAATTGATTTTTCCCTTACAATCCAAACATTCTTTCCCTGCAAAATAGCAGCTCTTTTGTTACATTTGCCCTTCAAAAATATTAACCCGGTATTTTAAATAATTTGGACCTATGTTACAAGTAAGCAACATTCGTGAGCATAAAGAAGCTTATATTCAGGCTTTGAAAAAGAGGAATTTCGACGCGCAGCAGATTTTTGATGAAATCCTTCAGCTGGATGAAATGCGCCGCTCCACCCAAACCAAACTTGATAATACCCTGGCCGAGTCCAATAAGCTTTCCAAGGAAATCGGGCAGTTATTTAAAAACGGGGAAAAACAAAAGGCCAATCTTTTAAAGGAAAAAACCGGGAGGCTTAAGGAAAATTCAAAAAATTATTCTGAATTGCTGGCCAATACCATCGTGGAAATGGAAAAGCATTTATATACCATTCCAAATATTCCGCATGAAAAAGTACCTGCGGGCGCTTCAGAAGAAGACAATGAAGAAGTTTATAAAGAAGGGGAAATACCTAAGCTAGCTGAAGGTGCATTACCTCACTGGGAGCTGGCCAAGAAATATGATATTATAGATTTTGAGCTGGGGAATAAAATCACCGGCGCCGGTTTTCCGGTTTATAAAGGAAAAGGTGCCAGGTTACAGCGTGCGCTAATTACTTATTTTCTTGATAAAGCGGTGGAAGCCGGTTATATCGAATTCCAGTTGCCGCTAATGGTTAATGAGGCTTCAGGTTACGGGACTGGCCAGCTGCCAGATAAGGAAGGCCAAATGTACCACATCACGGCAGACGATTTTTATATGATCCCCACGGCAGAAGTACCTATAACCAATATGTACCGCGATAATCTTTTAGCCGAAAAGGACTTTCCCATCACCTGTACCGGCTATACGCCCTGTTTTAGAAGAGAGGCCGGTTCCTACGGCGCCCATGTGCGCGGACTCAACCGTTTGCACCAGTTTGATAAAGTGGAGCTGGTACGTATTGAAAAACCTGAAAATTCCTATGCTGCTTTAGACGGAATGGTGGAGCACGTAAAAACTTTGCTGAAGGAACTCCAATTGCCTTACCGTATTTTAAGGCTTTGCGGGGGAGACCTTGGTTTTACTTCAGCGATGACTTATGATTTTGAGGTATTTTCTACCGCCCAGGATCGCTGGCTGGAAATAAGTTCGGTTTCCAATTTTGAAACCTTCCAGGCCAATCGGTTAAAATTGCGTTATAAAGATGCTGAAAATAACAAGCAGCTCGTACATACCTTGAACGGAAGTGCACTCGCCCTGCCGCGGGTTCTGGCAGGAATTCTGGAAAATTACCAAACCCCTGAAGGAATCAAAATTCCGGAAGTGCTTGTTCCCTATACAGGATTTGAGATGATTAATTAAGATAAAAAGTAAAAAGGAGGGATTCATTTTGTTGAAATCCTCCTTTTTAGGTCTAAGCTGAAAAAACCTAATCTTCTTTCCTGTCCGGGTTATTCGCTTTCTTTTTCCTTTTTTCTTCCTTTTCTCCCTCCGCTTTTTTTGCTTTGAGCACTTCCTCATTAAAATGCACGCCATCACTATGCTGGTCGTTTAAAATTACCTCGTCCCGGTTTTCGTCTTTCTTCTTGTTGCTGTTTGGATTCATCTTTTTCTTTTAAAGATAAATATTTTGTTTAATGACTTAGTGTGAATATTAAACATTATAATGATTTTAACGAACTGAAAAGTGATAAAAATGAGGTGTTCCCGCAGGAATCTTAAAAATGTATTGGCTTGATTCATACTAAAGAACATTGCAAATTATTATCTTTACCTCATGCGTTTTATACTTAGCATTTGTTTTTTTATAGCCGCTAATTTTTCCCTGCTGGCGCAGTCGGAGCAATTGGCCAGGAACTTTTTTGAGCAGGGGGAATTTGAAAAAGCGCTGAAAATTTACAGGCAGTTACTCGATAAAAATCCTTCTAATCCCGTGATTTTCGATAGGGTGGTTTCTTCTTATCAGCAACTGGAAAATTTTGAAAAGGCGGAGAGCCTGTTGTATGAAAAATTGCAGAATACAGCCAACAACCCGGCAATTCTTATAGATCTTGGGCATAATTTTGAACTGAAAGGAAATCAGGAAAAATCAGCGCAATTTTATGAGGAAGCTTTAGAAGTGATTGAAGCACGTCCTAATTACGCCTATTCCATAGCCCGCAGTTTTGAAAAATATAATCTTCTGGAATATGCCGCCCGGGCTTATGAAAGGTCCATGGAGTTAAATCCCGAACAAAATTACAACCTGCAGCTGGCCAGGATTTATGGGGAGCAGGGTGAAACAGAAGCCATGTTTAGCAATTACCTGGATTTAATTGAAGCCGATCCGCAGTTGTTTAGCATTGCCAGCAGGGAGTTTAGCCGGTATGTTTCTGAGGATGCCACTTCAGAAGCCAACCTGATTTTTCGTAAATTGTTATTGAAGAAACTGCAGGAGAATCCCGGCCTGCTTTATAACCAGATGCTCAGCTGGCTTTTTATTCAGCAAAAAGAATATGGGAAAGCTTTTTCCCAAGAAAAGGCGATTTACCGCCGCGGGAATGGCGGTTTGCAGGGCATTATTAATCTTGCCATTATCGCCAGGGAGAATGGGGATCCCGAGACTTCAAAAGAAATTATCGCTTATGTTATTGAAGAGGCCCCTTCAGAAAACCTGGTGCTTAGGGCAAATCAGCTGCTTTTAAACCTGGAACTTGAAACCGCTTCAAAAAAGGAATATGAGGAGATCGATCAAAAATTCCAGGATTTGCTCCTGCGTTTTGGGTATGGCGTAAATACCCTTTCCCTGCAGCTGGATTATGCTAATTTTCTGGCTTTTAAAAAAAATGAAAACGAAAAGGCAGCTGCTTTGCTAAAAGAACTGGAACAAAAAGTCAATTCTGAATTTGACAAAGCCCAGGTAAAAATGGCGCTGGCTGATATCCTGGTGATGGAAGAAAAGTTTAATGAAGCGCTAATCTATTATTCCCAAATCCAGAAGCTGGTTAAAAATGACGAATTTTCGCAGAACGCCCGCTTCAAGGTTGCCAAAACCAGTTATTATAAAGGTGATTTTGACTGGGCGAAAACCCAGCTGGATGTTTTAAAATCTTCCACCTCGCAGCTTATCGCCAATGACGCTATGGAATTAAGCCTTCTTATTGAAGATAATTCAACTGAAGATTCTACCCAGGCCGCCCTAAAGCAATATGCAAAAGCAGATTTACTGGCTTTTCAGCAGAAGGATTCCGAAGCTATAAAAGTACTGCAGGAGATATTAAGTGCTCATAAAGGGGAAAAAATTGAAGATGAGGTCCTGCTGAAACTTGCCAAACTCCACGAGAAAAATAAAGAATACCGCCAGGCAGAATCTAATTACCTGCAAATTATTAATGAATATAACGATGATATTCTGGCCGATAATGCCAATTTCTTCCTGGCAGAATTGTATGCTAATTATTTAAATGAACCTGAAAAGGCAAAAAATTACTACGAGCAGATTATTTTTAATTTCGCCGACAGTATCTATTTTGTAGATGCCCGTAAAAATTTCCGAAGCCTGCGGGGCGATGACATTGAATAATGCGTCCGAATTACGTTTGGGTGCCTGAAAGAAATCTTCTGCTTAACTTTGGGGCAGCAAAACAAGAAACCATGTATATCTACAACGTAACTGCAAATGTTCAGGAAGGAATTCACGAAGAATGGCTGGAATGGATGAAAAAGGAACATATCCCTGCAATGCTCGCCACCAAAAAGTTCAAAAAAGCTTTAATGACGCGGGTAATGGTGCAGGAACCCATGGGTGGTATCACCTATTCTGTACAGTATACTGCCGAAAGCAGGGAAATGCTTCAGAAATATTATGAGCAAAACGCTGAAGAACTTCGCCAAAAATCCTCGGTTTTCGGAGAAAAGGTGGTAAGTTTCAGGACAGAGCTGGAAGTGATAAGCGAGCAGTAATTTCTTAATCCCTTCAGTAGAAAGGAAAACAGGTTACATGAAGAAAAAAAAGAAAAGTTTTTCCAAAAAGGGAAAATGGGAGAAAAGTGCGCAACAGGAGGAAGGAGCCGTAAAAGCAAAAAAACATCTGGGCCAGCACTTTTTAACCGATGAAAGTATAGCTGAAAAAATTGCCGGCACGCTTGGTTATTCCGGGTATTCCAAAGTATTGGAAATAGGGCCGGGCATGGGAGTATTAACAAAATACCTCCTTAAAAAGGATGCCGAGGTTCATGTAGTGGAAATTGACACCGAAAGTGTGGCCTATCTCCATGAAAATTATCCCAATCTTCACGGCCGCATCCACGAACAGGATTTTTTGAAATATAATTTTTCAGAAATTTTTAAAGAAGAACAATATGCCGTAACTGGCAATTTTCCCTATAATATTTCTTCACAGATCGTTTTTAAAGTTTTGGAAAACCGCCACCTGGTCCCTGAATTTTCCGGAATGTTTCAAAAAGAGGTCGCTCAGCGAATTTGTGAAAAAGAAGGAAATAAAACCTACGGCATCCTCTCTGTGCTTACCCAGGCTTTCTATGAGGCAGAATATCTTTTTACCGTGCCGCCTTCGGTATTTAATCCGCCACCCAAAGTAGACAGCGGGGTGTTGCGGTTAAGGCGAAAGGAAAATATCAAATTAGCCTGTGAGGAACGCCTTTTTTTTAGAATCGTGAAAACCGCTTTCGGGCAACGCCGTAAAACGTTAAGGAATAGTTTAAAAAGCTTCAATTTGCCAGATAATGTACGCGAAGATACTATCTTTGGGCAAAGGCCGGAGCAGTTAAGTACAGAGGCTTTTATTGAATTGACCTTAAAAATTCAGCCGTATGCAATTTCAAATCAGCGATGAATTAATTGAAAAAATAAAATACCTTATCGAGAACCACAACGATGAGGAATTGCTGTTGCATCTTGAAGACGTGCACCACGCTGATATTGCTGAAATTCTTACGGAACTGGACCTGGAACAGGCCACTTACCTGGTAAAGGTACTGGACAGCCAGAAAACGGCGGAAGCTCTTATGGAGCTGGACACCGGCGTAAGGGAACGCATCCTGGAAACCTTATCTTCCCGGGAAATTGCCGATGAGCTGCAGGAAATGGATACCGATGATGCGGCAGATATCATTTCTGAACTTCCATTGGAACGCCAGCAAAACGTAATTGCAGAAATTAACGATGAGGAACATGCAGATCATATCGTGGAATTATTGCGATATGACGAAGATTCCGCAGGGGGCTTAATGGCGAAGGAACTGGTAAAGGTCAACGAAAACTGGAGCGTTACCGGCTGTATGACCGAGATGCGCAAACAGGCCGAAAATGTGACCCGCGTACATTCCATTTATGTGGTGGACAATAAAGATAAACTCAAGGGCCGGCTTTCCCTAAAAGACCTGCTTACCGCTCCCAGCAATGCCAATATCAGCGATGTGTATATTCCGCAGGTAGATTATGTAAGCGTGCATACCGATGGCGAGGAAGTGGCCCGGGTAATGCAAAAATATGACCTGGAAGCTATTCCTGTGGTAGATGAAATGGGCCGCCTGGTGGGTAGGGTAACTATTGATGATATTGTTGATTTTATAAGGGAAGAGGCAGAAAGGGATTACCAGATGGCCGCAGGTATTTCTGAAGATGTGGAAGCCGATTCTAATATCTTCAAGCAAACCCGCGCCCGGCTGCCATGGCTGCTTATTGGTATGTTTGGGGGCCTGGGTGCAGCGAGTATAATTTCAGGATTTTCCACTATAATGCAGCTGTTTCCAAAATTGCTCATTTTTGTGCCGCTTATCCAGGCTACGGCTGGTAATGTTGGGGTGCAGTCCAGTGCGATTGTAGTGCAGGGGCTTGCCAACGGCAGCCTTAAAGGGCATATCTGGGGCCGGCTTGCCAAAGAAGCCTCCCTGGCGCTGGTGAACGGGATTTCTATTGCGCTCATTGTTTTTGCCATTAGCACGTATTTCTTCGGAACTTCTTATACCGAATCTGTGAGTATTGGCATTGCCCTTATTTCGGTTATTCTTCTGGCAGCGTTAATTGGCACTTTTATTCCTATTATTCTGGATAAGAACAATATTGATCCTGCTGTGGCTACCGGCCCTTTTATTACTACCAGTAATGATGTTTTCGGGATTTTGACCTATTTTCTCATAGCAAAAGCGATCCTGGGGTTTTAGTTCGGGTGATTAGCTTCATTTTTTTGGTTTCATTTGTTAACTTTGTGTCATTCGATGCATTCGTTGAACATGAAAACTATAAGCTTTCAGCAACAAATTTCAAAAATAGCGGTTTTCGCTGTCTCCTTTATTACATTTTTTCGTTCACGTTTTATTCCGGTTTTTGAAGATTTTATTTCAGAAGCTGGGAATTTGATGTTTTATCACGGATGCACATCAAATTAACCAAATCAATATTTATTAAAAATAAATTCAGAAAATGATCATTTTACACGCAGATACCAATCACCCTACTTTAATGAAACAACTGGCTGCGGCCGGACACCATAATATTGAAGGATACGAGCAAAGCCGGGAAGAAACCCTTCAAAATCAGCATTTATATGATGGTATTGTGATTAGAAGCCGTTATACTATTGACAAAGAATTTATAGATGCCGCCCCAAATTTAAAATTTATCGCCCGGGTGGGGGCCGGCCTGGAAAACATAGATGTGCCTTATGCTGAAAAAAACGGGATCACGCTTTTCTCTGCTCCTGAAGGCAACAGGAATGCCGTGGGAGAACATAGCCTGGGAATGTTGCTTTCCCTTTTTAATAAGCTGAATAAAGCCGATAAGGAAGTGAAGGAAGGGCTCTGGCACAGGGAAGAGAACCGCGGGATAGAACTGGATGGCAGGACGGTGGGAATTATTGGTTATGGAAATATGGGAAAAGCTTTCGCGAGAAAATTGCGTGGTTTTGATGCCGAAGTTTTGTGCTACGACATAAAGGAAAATGTGGGGGATGAAAATGCAAAGCAGGTAAGCCTTGAGGAATTTTGTGAAAAGGCAGATGTGGTGAGCCTGCACACCCCGTGGACGGAAGAAACCCATCAAATGATCAATAAAGATTTTATAGCAAAATTTAAAAAGCCGTTCTGGTTTATCAATACCGCCCGCGGCAAAAACGTGGTAACGGCAGATCTTGTAGCCGCTCTTAAAGATGGCCGGGTGCTGGGTGCCGGCCTGGATGTGCTGGAATATGAAAAATCTTCTTTTGAAAGCCTTTTTTCTAATAAAGAGAAAGTCGCCATAAGCGCTGCGGAACCCTTGCCGGAAGCCATGCGGGAATTAATGTTTTTGCCAAATGTAATCCTGAGCCCCCATGTTGCAGGGTGGACGGTAGAATCTCATGAACGCCTTGCCAGTGTTATCGCCTCTAAAATTATAGATAAATATGGGCGGGGAGAAAGAGATAATCATTAAATTAATAAGATGAAAAAAAGAGTGACCGGAATTGGCGGGATTTTCTTTAAGTCTAAAGACCCCGCAGCAACTAAAAACTGGTATTCCAAACATCTGGGCCTAAATACCGATCAATGGGGTTCCACCTTTTGGTGGAAAGATGCTGAAGGTAAGGACTGTTCCACGCAATGGAGTCCTATGGGTGAGGATACCCAATACTATAAACCTTCAGAAAAGCCATTTATGATAAATTACAGGGTGGAGAACCTGGAGGAACTTCTGGAAACTCTTAAAGCTGAAGGGGTAGAGGTTGTAGGAGAAATGGAGTCTCACAGCTACGGGAAATTTGGCTGGGTTATGGATCCCGAAGGCAATAAAATTGAATTATGGCAGCCAATAGATAAAGCCTTTCTTGAGCAATAAAAAATAAAACCTCACAAGTTTCAGTACCTGTGAGGTTTTTGTTCTTATCCTAATCTGCTTAGTTCAATAATGGCAGATTTAATAGACTGTTCTCCTTCCAAAGCTTCAAAAGACATGTTTTTTGCCAGGGGATCTGCAAGGCACATTACCAGGAGAAATGCTACATCATCACGGGAAATTTCACCACGCTCATTAAGCTTTTCAGCTACCTTTACTTTGGCCAGCCCCATATCATCTGTTAGCGAGCCGGGTTGTACAATGGTAAAGGGAATGCCGCTCTCCCTTAAATGGTCATCGGCCGCTTTCTTGGCTTTTAAATAATGCTCAAGATCTTTACTTTGTTCAGGCTTATCGGTGCCCATGGCGCTAAGCATAATAAACTTTTTCACCCTGGCGTTTTTAGCAGCGTCAATAAGTTTAATTGCCCCATTTTGATCTACCGCGGTGGTTTTTTCAGGGCCGGTTTTACTTCCGGAACCCGCGGCAAAAATAACTTTATCTATGCCCTGCATGGTATGGTCCAGCTCTCCTTCAAGATCGGCCAGGATGCTTTCCACTCCCATGTCTTCAAAAATCTGCCGCTGCTCTTCTTTTCTAATTAAAGCCACAGGGGAAAAATTTTCTGTGCTGTTCAGGATTTCAATAACTCTTTTACCTGTGTGGCCGGTAGCCCCGGCTATAAGAATATTTTCCATAATTGATCTCTTTTTTGAGTTTTTCTAAGATAATAATGAATTACAGGCTTTCCTAAATGAAAATACGTAATAACAAGAAATTAACGGCATTTTATCAACCTGGATGTGCGCTGTGATTTCCTGCTTCAAGTTCTCTCTGCAATTCTTCCAGTACAGGTTTAACGGTACTTTCCGGAAGGTCCGCAATGCGAATGTACATCAATCCATCTATGGCATTGTTAAAGAGGGGATCCACATTAAAAGCCACCACTTTCGCGTTCTGTTTGATATATTTTTTTATAAGAACCGGCAGGCGAAGGCTTTCCGGTTCAATTTCATCAATAATCTTATCGAATTTGTTTAGATCGGCCTGGCTGGCATCAAACACAAAATCTTTATCCCCGTCTTTCAGCTTTACTTTAAATTCTTTTTTCGGTCTTACATATTGTGCTACGTAAGGATCGTAATAATGGGATTTCATAAATTCAATCATCAGCGATTTGGAGAAATTTGAGAATTTATTGCTGATACTTACCCCTCCAATAAGATAATTATGCTCGGGAAAACGCAAAGTGCAATGCACAATGCCCTTCCAAAGCAAAAAGAGCGGCATTGGTTTTTGCTGGTATTCTTTTATGATAAAAGCACGGCCCATTTCTATGGATTCGCTCATCATTTTATGCAGTTCCGGTTCAAACCTAAACAGGTCCTGAAGGTAAAACCCGGTGATGCCATAATTTTTATAGATTTCAGCGCCCATACCCATGCGGTATGCCCCGGCAATTTTTTTAGCCTCATTGTCCCACAGAAAAAGATGGTAATAATATTCATCAAAATTATCAAGGTCTGTGGGATTATTGGTGCCTTCTCCAATAGCTCTAAAAGTGATCTCCCGTAAACGGCCAATTTCGTTAAGGATGTTGGGAATAACTTCCTTTTTTGCCAGGAAAACTTCATAATTTTTGCTTTCCAGCAGCCGCTTATCCATTCTTCTGCAAGCCTCAATTTCGGCTTCCATTAAAGATTCGTTTGTTTCCAAGGCAATTTTCTTGGGTACTTTTGGCAGTTTCAGGCTCTTTGGGATCTTTTCGAAAATGTTCTTTTTTTCAAAAACATTGGCCAGCATATAGGTTTTTCGGCGTAAAAATGCGGTAAAAGCCTCCAGGTTCTCGTGCCGTGCCTGTTCTTCTACAGCAATTGGGTTGCCAATTCTTACCTTTATTTTTCTCTTTTTCTGAGAAAGCATTTCACTGGGCAGTTTGGCGGTTCTCAAAATATCGCTCATAGAAGCCAGCCTGTAGAAAAAGGTGCTGTTTTTGGCATGAAAATAAACTGGGATTACCGGGACTTTTGCCTTCTGAATAATTTTCATGGCTGCCGGCTCCCAGGGCTTGTCCACTATCATTTTGTGATCCCGGTAGGTGGAAACTTCTCCCGCCGGGAAAATTCCCAAAGGAAAACCTTCATTTAGGTGTGCGAAGGCAGCTTTTATTCCGCTTAAACTTGATTTGGCTTCTTTATGATTTTCAAAAGGATTCACCGGCATAATATAAGGCCGCAACGGGTCCAGTCTTTGCAGCAGGAAATTGGCGATAATCTTATAATCTTTGCGCTGCTTAAGCATTATTTTCATCAGGATCATCCCGTCTATTCCTCCAAGGGGATGATTGGAAATGGTGATAAAAGGCCCTTTGGCCGGAATGCGCTTCAGGTCTTTTTCAGGAATTTCAAAATCTATTTCAAAACCTTTCAGAATAGAATCTATAAAATCTATTCCCTCAAGATTTTTCCTTTTTTCGTACTCTTTGTTCAGCCGCGAAAGTTTGGTGGTTTGCAGGATCATCCAGCCCATAGAGGTGCCTGCAAAGCCAAATTTTTGAAGATTCATTACTTTGGCAACTTCCTTTGCGCTTACTATTCCCATGGTTGAGGTTTATACTAAACAAAGATAATTAAATACACTATTATTTGCTTTCCCTGGTCACCATTTGCACGGTGTTATGGGTAAGCTGTTTAAGCAGCACTTCTTTGTCTTTTTCCAGCGATTTTATGGCCTTTTCATCAAAATGCCTGATGGTGTAGAGCGAAACGTATTTGGTAAATTCTACTTTAAACCGCGCCCTGAGATGTTGCATCAATTTTTCCAGGTTGTTGAACTTATTGTCCACACACACCGAAAAACTAATCGCCGAGTTTTGAATAAGGTCCACCTTTATTTGGTATAAATGAAAAAGCCTGAAAATGTCACTTATGTTTTCTTCCACCATAAAAGAAAAATCCAGGGAAGACAGCGAAATAAGCACCTGGTTTTTCTTTACAATGAAACATGGTACCTGCGGAATTAAATGCCGGCCCCTGCTAACCGCTGTTCCCGGATCTTCAGGATGTAAAAAAGATTTTACGTATAGCGGAATTTCTTTTCTCTGTAAAGGCTGAAGGGTCTTTGGATGAATAACAGAAGCGCCGTAAAATGCCAGTTCTATGGCTTCTTCATACGAGATTTGTTCCAGCAGCTGCGTTTTTTGAAAAACACGGGGATCCCCGTTCAGCACGCCGGGAACATCTTTCCAGATGCTCACACTCTCGGCATTTAGGCAATAGGCAAAAATAGCCGCGGTATAATCACTGCCTTCACGGCCAAGGGTGGTGGTAAAATTATTGGTATCGGACCCAATAAACCCCTGCGTGATCGTTAAAAGATTTGGATTGATGTTTTTCTGAATTTCATATTGTGTCTCTTCCCAGTTTACCTGTGCATCGCGGTAAGTAGCATCTGTTTTTATAAGCTCACGAACATCCAGCCACTTATTAGGGACACCAGATTTCTCCAGGAAACCGCTAACAATAGTGGTGGAAAGCAGTTCGCCGTAACTCACGATCTGGTCATATACAAAATCGTATTTGGAAGATTTGTTGTGCTCCAAAAAATTTTCAAGAGTGGTGAAAATTACTTCTGTTTTTCCTGAAATTTCTTCCCTTCCTTCCGGAAAAAGCTTGCTGATAATTGCCTGGTGAAAATTCCTGATTAGGTTAAGCTTTTCCCTGAAATTCCCGTTTTTCAGATAAGCTTCCACCACTTCTTCCAGGGCGTTGGTGGTTTTCCCCATTGCCGAAACCACGATGAGCAAATTGCTGTTTCCGGTTTTGTTGAGTACGTTTAACAAATTTCTGACTCCTTCAGCGTCCTTTACCGAGGCTCCTCCAAATTTGAAGACTTTCATTTTTTATCTCCAATATTTTTTTTGATCCCGGTTTCGTTCATGTGTACGGTGTACCAGTTTTTCTTAATATCGGCTCCGGTATTTTCGTAAAATTCTATGGCATTTTTATTTCCTTCAGAAACCACCCATTCCACCCGGCGCACGCCATTTTCATAGCCATATTGCACCACTCTTTTGTACAGTGCTCCTCCAAGCCCGGTGCCACGCATAGATTCCCTTACAATTAAATCTTCAAGATGCACCGTTCTTCCTTTCCAGGTGGAAAAGCGGAAATAAACCAGCGCCATTCCTTCTATTTTCCCTTCAACATCGGCTACAAAACATTTAAAATTTCCATGTTCAAAGCCTTCTTTTTCCAGGTCTTCAATTCTTATTTCCACTTCATCTGAAGCATTTTCGTATGCGGCAAGTTCCTTTATTAGCTCCAGCACTGCCGGCATGTCTTCTTTTCTCGCTTCACGTATTTTATAATCCATTTCCTTTTTTTCTGTAATTTATTCAAATTTTTAAATTAAGAGCGGGAGGCGCGTTCAATAAATTTTTTCATGCCCGCTTCATCCATTTGCACGGTCCACCAGTCTCTGAAAACCGTGGCACCGCTGCGTTCATAAAAATCCACGGCATTTTTGTTCCAGTCCAATACCACCCATTCGGTTCTTTTTACTCCTTTTTCGCTGGCATATTCAATCACTTTGCTGTAAAGTGCATTTCCCAGGCCTTTGCCACGCATGGCTTCCCTTACAATAAGGTCTTCCAGGTGCACGGTTTTGCCTTTCCAGGTAGAATAGCGAAAATAAATAAGTGCCATGCCTTCTATTTTTCCTTCAACTTGAGCTACAAAACAGGTAAACAAGGGATTTTCCCCAAAGCCGTCCCGTTTAAGGTCTTCCGCATCAATAATAACGGCTTCCGGTTCTTTTTCAAAAACAGCCAGTTCCTTTATTAGTTCCAGTACGTGCGGCATATCTTCCCTTGCCGCTTTTCTAATTTTAATATCCATTTATAGCTTCTTCTTTTTTGTAGTTGATCGAGGTTTTAAAGATAACAAGATATTAACAGCGAAAACCTTGTAGTAAATTAGCTGTTTAAATATTCTTGGCAGGCAAACCATAAAAACCAATAACAGGCCGGCGGGAAGGCCAGTAATGGCTTCAGCAGGATTTTGGATATCCAGCCACAGGAACTTCACCAGCGTACGCCTTTTTTCTGCGGAAGCAAAAAAATAGTAGATAAAGCTGAAGAATTTATGCGGAATACTAACTGATTTACTTATTTAGAAGATACCGGTAATCTTCAAAATTCAGCTGCCCGCTAAAAATTTCAATAGATCTTTTTATAATCCCATCTGCAGCTTCGCCGGAAAAACCAAGGCCAATGGCATAGCGTTTAATCATTTCGGCTTCTTCATCATCCATTTCATGATCGGCATAAATAATTCTAAAAAGATCATGCAGGCGCTCCAGCCTCTTTTCCACGCTGTGGGACGCAGTAATGGGGAAAGAATTGGGTTTTTCAATTACCCGGGCATACTCATCTTCACTTATGTCTAATTTTCTGGCAAAGCGGGCAAGCATAGCTTCTTCCCTTGGGTTAATCTCGCCGTCCACAGCCGCCAGGTTTACAATGGCAGCAAAATGACTTAAGTTACGTAAATGCTCTCCGGAGCCAAATAAATCTGAAAATGACATGTATAAATACTTTTATAGGTACAAATATATGTAAAGGTTAAAATTTTACTCCATTTTTTCTTGAAATATGCTTTTCTAACATTAGCTAATGTTTTCTTAATCCTTTTTCCAGCCTTCCTAATTTCTTTAATTTCATAAGTTCATGAAGAAGGATAACAGCCCACCCTTACTCGTTTTTAATGAAAAAGGCATTTATTGTGCCGCGGCAGATGTTTACCTGGATCCCTGGAAACCCGTGGAAAAAGCAATTATTTCCCATGGCCATGCAGATCACTCCCGCTGGGGCCACAAAAAATACATTACCCATCATAAAAATGTGCCCATCATAAAACACCGGCTGGGGGATATAGAGGTTTCCGGGAAAGAATGGAATGAAACTTTTACTATTAATAATGTGAAATTTTCTTTGCATCCCGCCGGTCATATCCTGGGCTCGTCGCAAATTAGAGTAGAGCATAAAGGGGAGGTTTGGGTTTTTACAGGGGACTATAAAGTGGAAAATGATGGCGTGGCCACTCCTTATGAGCCGGTGAAATGCGATACTTTTATTACGGAATGTACTTTTGGGCTGCCCGCTTTTAAATGGATGCCGCAGCAGGAGGTTTTTGCTGAAATCAATAACTGGTGGGCACAGAACCAGAGCGAAGGCAGAACCTCAGTCTTGTTTGGATATTCCCTGGGAAAAGCACAACGCCTGCTGAAGTATTTAAATCCTGAAATTGGGAAAATTTATACCCACGGGGCGGTGGAAAATATGACAGAAGTTATACGGCCATTTTGCAATTTACCGGAAACCACCAGGATCACCAGGGAAACAAAAAAAGAAGAGATAAAAGGAAATATTGTTATTGCCCCGCCAAGCGCCCATGGCTCTCCCTGGATAAAAAAAATGGTGCCTTATGTAACGGCTTCGGCCAGCGGTTGGATGACTTTTAGAGGTGCCAGGAGGAGAAGGGCCATAGACAAAGGCTTTGTATTGTCTGATCATTGCGACTGGCAGGGCCTGCTTTCTTCCATTGCTGCCACAGGTTGTGAAAAAGTGATCTGCACTCACGGTTATACCGATATTTTTTCCCGCTACCTTTTAGAAAAAGGATATGATGCGCGTACAGAAGAAACCCAGTATGAAGGTGAAACAGGAGAGCAGGAAGCCAAAACCGAGCAGGAAGAAAAGGAAAAATAATTTTGTGAAGAATCCGGATAGAAATATTGAAAATTCAGATGCTGCCTTGGGAGGCATGGCTCATTTTGCCCAACTTATAAAACAGCTGGACAGTACCAATAAAACTTCCCTGAAGGTACAGGCGTTAAAGGATTATTTCCTAACCGCTGCTGATAAAGACAAAGTCTGGGCAATCGCCATCCTGTCCCACCGGCGCCCGCCAAGGCCGGTGAACACTACTTTAATGCGCTACTGGGCTTCAGAACTGGCAAATATCCCGCTCTGGTTATTTGAGGAATCTTATCACATTGTAGGAGATTTAGCTGAAACCATTGCTTTGATAATCCCGCCTGCTGAAAAATCTTCAGAAAAAAGTCTGGACCAGTACCTGCAGGAAATAATAGAATTAAAGCCTGAAACCGAAGCTAAAAAAAAAGAATATCTTTTTGAAAACTGGCTGGCGCTTAACTATTACGAGCGATTTGTGTTTACCAAGCTCATTACCGGTAGTTTCCGTATTGGAGTGAGCCAGAAGTTAATGACGCGTGCGCTTTCTATGGCCACTGATATTGATGAAGACATTTTGGCTTATAAACTCATGGGTAACTGGGAGCCGGCGACTATTTCTTTTAAAAAACTAATTCTTGAAGAAAATGAGGAAGATTACCTTTCTAAACCTTACCCGTTTTACCTGGCTTATGCCATAGAGGGTGAGGCGGGAGATTTAGGTAAGGCTTCAGAATGGAGTGCAGAGCATAAATGGGACGGGATAAGGTCTCAGGTAATTATCAGGAATGGAGAGCTGTTCGTGTGGAGCCGGGGAGAGGAACTGGTGACCGATAAATATCCCGAATTCCAGGATTTTGTGGGGGTGATTCCCGATGGTACCGTAATAGACGGGGAAATTTTACCTTTTCCTGAAGGGGAAATTGGCACTTTTAATGACCTGCAAACAAGGATTGGAAGAAAGAATATTTCTAAAAACCTGCTAAAAAAAACTCCCGTGATCCTTAAAGCTTATGATATTTTAGAGTGGCAGGGAAAAGATATACGAAACACCGCTTTTGCGGAAAGGAGAAAAATCCTGGAGCGCTTGTATAGTAAAGTGGCTGCGGAAGATTTTCCGCTTCATCTCTCTAAAGCGATCACATTTAATACCTGGGAGGAAGCCGCGGCTGAACGGGAGCGGGCCAGGGAAGAAAAATCTGAAGGCCTTATGCTCAAACGGCTGGATTCGCCTTACCTGGTGGGCAGGAAAAAAGGAGACTGGTGGAAGTGGAAAGTAGATCCTCTAACCATAGACGCGGTGCTTACGTATGCCATGCGCGGCCATGGCCGCAGGAGCAACCTGTTTACAGATTACACCTTTGGCCTTTGGGATGAAAATAAGGAAGAGCTGGTGACCTTTGCCAAAGCTTATTCGGGGTTGACAGATGCTGAATTCAGAAAACTGGATGCATGGATTAAGAGAAACACCCTTGAGCGTTTTGGGCCTGTGAGAAGCGTGGTGCCGCATCATGTTTTTGAAGTGGCCTTTGAAGGAATTGCAGAATCAAAAAGACATAAAAGCGGGGTGGCCACAAGATTCCCAAGGATACTGCGCTGGCGTACAGACAAGAAAATTGAAGAGGCCAATACCCTCGAAGATTTAAAAGCCCTAATTCCGTAGTTCTAATCAGCTGCGATTTTAAAATTTTTTTAAGCTGAAGCCTTGTAATTTGGTATTTAAGTTGCTGCACATTTTGTGTTCTTTTTTAACTATTTGTCGAATTAAATTCCGTAGTAAAATGAAAACAAAATTGTTCATGCTATCGTTGCTTTTTCTAAGCCTTAGCAGTTGTAACGCTCAGGAAAAGAAAGAAAAGGAAAATGGATTAATCACTAAAAAAGAAGAGCCGAAAGCTGTGCCGCAGGGAAACTGGAAGGTAAATAAAGAATTTGATGAGAATGGAAACCTTATCAGTTATGATTCCACTTATGTTTATTCTTACAGCACGGTAGATGGCGATACTATTGCTAATGGGAATATGGATCCAATGCTCCAGCATTTCCAGCAGATGTTTGGTAGCAGGGGAATGGATGAGCATTCCGCTCTTTTTGAATCTTTTATGAATGACTCTTTAAATAGAACTCAGGATTTTTTTAATAATGATTTCTTTAGTGATGAGATGTCACGAAATTTCCAGCAACAGGTAAAACAAATGGATTCCCTGCACCAACAATTCCTGAAAGAGCATTATCCTCAGTTGTTTTATGATAACCGGCAGAAAGTAATCCCACGGGAATCAGGAACAGGAACAATTTAAACCACCATGCTGTTTAAAAATTAACGGAAGATTTTTGAAATATATAAAAGAGGCTTCTGGCCTCTTTTATATTGTGCTATCTTCAGAAACAATTAAAAACTGATAAGGCTCCTTCCCTTTTAAGGGAAGGTGGCATTCCGCAGGAATGACGGAAGGGTAAACCGGAATCAATGAAGAAACCTGTACAAAATAAAAAGAAACTGGAACCATTCAGGAGAAAGTTAAGAAAAAACCTTACTCCTGCTGAAGCTTTTTTGTGGAAGCAGCTACAGGCAAGGAAACTGGAAGGTAGGAAATTCAGAAGGCAGCATAGTATAGAATACTTTATTGTTGATTTTTATTGTGCCCAAGAAAAATTAATCATTGAGTTAGACGGGCAGGTTCATCTGAATGCTACTTCAGAAGAGAATGATTTAAAGCGAACAAAAGTTTTAAATGATTTAGGTTTTACAATTATCCGTTTTGAAAATAAAATGGTGTTTGATTTCTTACCTTCAGTTCTGCAGGAGATAAAGGATAATTTTAGAAAGAAAAAAAGTAAACCACCCCGGCCTTTGGCCACCCCTCCTTGAAAAGGAGGGAAGCAGATTGGACAAAACAAAAACCTTCCTTTTAAAAAGAAATGAAGAAAAATCTTTTTTAGAAGTAAAGTTGAAAGGATGAAAATTAAAATTACTCCTGCGTGGAGCTAGAAACAAATCGAACCACCCCGGCCTTTGGCCACCCCTCCTTGAAAAGGAGGGAAGCTTAAAGTGGTAATGACAAATAATAAAGCTCCTTCCCTTTCAAGGGAAGGTGGCATTCCGCAGGAATGACGGAAGGGTAAACTGGAATCAATGAAGAAACCTGTACACAATAAAAAGAACCTGGAACCATTCAGGAAAAAGTTAAGAAAAAATCTTACTCCTGCTGAAGCTTTTTTGTGGAAGCAGCTACAGGGAAGGAAACTGGAAGGCAGGAAATTCAGAAGGCAGCATAGTATAGAAAACTTTATTGTTGATTTTTATTGTGCCCAAGAAAAATTAATCATTGAGTTAGACGGGCAGGTTCATCTGAATGCTACTTCAGAAGAGAATGATTTAAAGCGAACAAAAGTTTTAAATGATTTAGGTTTTACAATTATCCGTTTTGAAAATAAAATGGTGTTTGATTTCTTACCTTCAGTTCTGCAGGAGATAAAGGATAATTTTAGAAAGAAAAAAAGTAAACCACCCCGGCCTTTGGCCACCCCTCCTTGAAAAGGAGGGAAGCAGATTGGACAAAACAAAAACCTTCCTTTTAAAAAGAAATGAAGAAAAATCTTTTTTAGAAGTAAAGTTGAAAGGATGAAAATTAAAATTACTCCTGCGTGGAGCTAGAAACAAATCGAACCACCCCGGCCTTTGGCCACCCCTCCTTGAAAAGGAGGGAAGCTTAAAGTGGTAATGACAAATAATAAAGCTCCTTCCCTTTTTTCAAGGGAAGGTGGATTAATCAGCGGTAGCTGATTAAGACGGAAGGGTAAACATGAACAAAAAAGAACTTCTTGGCTTAGCCGAAAATTGGTTTGCAGCACAAAAATGGAAACCTTTTGCATTCCAAAAGAAAACCTGGGACGCCTATCTTAAAGGACTAAACGGACTTTTAAACGCCCCTACCGGAAGTGGAAAAACTTACGCCCTTTGGATTCCCATCGTGCTGGAATATATCCGTAAAAATCCCGATTATAAAGAAAAGCATAAAAAAGGTTTAAAGGCGATCTGGATCACGCCGCTAAGAGCACTTTCCGTAGAAATTGAACAGGCTGCACAGCGCTTTGCAGAAGAAACAGGAACGGGTTTTACCGTGGGAATCCGCACCGGCGATACGCCGCAAAAAGTAAGGGCGTCGCAAAAAAAATCTATGCCAGATCTTCTTATTACTACACCGGAAAGCCTTCAGCTACTGCTGTCTTCTAAAAACTACGCCAAAACTTTTAAAAATCTAGATGCCATAGTTATAGATGAGTGGCATGAATTATTGGGCACTAAAAGAGGCGTACAGGTAGAACTGGCGCTGTCACGTTTAAAAACTGTTGCCAAAAAACTTAAAATCTGGGGGATTTCAGCCACCATTGGAAACCTTCAACAGGCAAGGGAAGTTTTGCTGGGGCCAGGTTCTGAAGCATTTGAAAATTCGGTGCTCATCAGGGCAAATCTGAATAAGAAAATTTCAGTAAGATCCATTATTCCGGAGAAAATGGAAAAATTTCCCTGGCGCGGCCACCTGGGCCTGCATCTTATAGAGGAGGTGGTGCCTATAATTAATAATTCCCGCACCACGCTGCTTTTTACCAATACCCGTTCGCAGTGCGAAATCTGGTTTCAGAAGCTGATTAATAAGTATCCCGAATTTGCCGGGGAGGTTGCCATGCACCACGGCAGTATCAATAAAGAAACGCGGTTGTGGGTGGAGCAGGCCATACGAAATGAAACTTTGAAAGCGGTGGTTTGCACGTCCAGCCTGGATTTGGGAGTGGATTTTGCCCCTGTGGAAACCATAGTGCAAATTGGCGGCCCAAAAGGAGTGGCGCGGTTCCTGCAACGTGCAGGCCGTAGCGGGCATCAGCCGGGGAAGGAAAGCGTGATCTATTTTTTGCCCACTCACGCTATTGAACTTATAGAAGCTTCGGCTTTACAAAAAGCGGCCAGTAAAACCGCCGTTGAAGACCGCATTCCCTATCTGCTGAGTTTTGATGTTTTGGTACAGTACCTTACCACACTGGCGGTTTCAGATGGATTTTTTCCGAAGGAAATATTTCCCGAAGTAAAATCTACTTTTTGTTTTCAATCCATTACTGAAGACGAGTGGCGCTGGATTCTCAATTTCATTACCAAAGGCAGCCAGAGCCTGCAGGCCTATGACGAATATAAAAAGGTTGAAATTGAAGAAGATGGCAGGTTTAAAGTGAACAACCGTGGAATCGCCATGCGCCACCGGCTGCAGATTGGCACCATTGTGAGCGATGCCATGCTGAGCGTGAAGTATATGAAAGGCGGTTATATTGGCACGATTGAAGAATTTTTTATCTCCAAACTAAATCCCGGAGACGTGTTTACCTTTGCCGGCCGCACTTTAGAGCTGGTGCGCATTAAAAATATGCAGGTGCTGGTGAAGCGCTCCAATAAAAAAACAGCCAAAGTGCCCAGCTGGATGGGTGGCCGTATGACCTTTTCTGCGCAAATGAGCGAGTTGCTGCGGAATGAAATGTATGCTGCGGCAGCTTCGGTCAAGAAAGGCACTGCCTCCAAAGAACTTCTGGCGCTGCGCCCTATCCTGGAAAGGCAGCAGAAAGAATCTATTATTCCCGATAATCACCAGTTTTTAATTGAGACTTTTGAAACCCGGGAGGGGCACCACGCGATATTTTATCCGTTTGAAGGCCGGTTTGTGCATGAAGCCCTGGCGAGTTTGCTGGCTTACCGCATAAGTTTGTTATCGCCTATAAGTTTTTCGCTTGCTTTTAACGATTATGGCTTCGAACTGCTTTCCGATCAGGAAATCGATATGCAGCAGGTGCTGGATAATAATCTTTTTTCTTCGGAATATCTTATGGACGATCTTTATAAAAGCTTAAATGCCACAGAAATGGCCCGCCGGAAATTTCGGGATATTGCAGTGATTGCAGGAATGGTCTTTACAGGTTATCCCAATAAAATGATAAAGAGCAAGCACCTGCAATCCAGTTCGCAATTGCTTTTTAGTGTTTTCAGGGATTATGAAGAGGATAACCTGCTCTACCAGCAGGCCTTCCGGGAAACTTTTGAACACCAGTTGGAAGAGGGACGGCTTAGGTTGGCTCTGGAGCGTATCGCAGAACAAAAGATTGTTTGGAAGAATTGCGAAAAACCAACCCCGTTTTCTTTTCCTATTATCACAGACCGCCTGCGGGAAACGTTATCTTCAGAAAAAGTGGAAGACCGTATTAAAAAAATGCTTAAACAACTGGAAAAATAGCTATTCCTTCAGCTTTTTGTTTACATAGTTCCTAACCAGTTCTGTGGTTACTCCAAATAAAACATGCGCAAACAATTCATTCGCCTGCATTTTCAAGGGTACATCCACCGGCTTTGCTTCCAGCCCGAGTATGGGAAGCGACGTTGGGTGGGTGGAAATCCAGGTGGAACTTCCTAAAATAATTCCGTTTTTAATGTTGAATTCATCTTTGTCACGGTGCTTGTAGCCGTAAGCAGCGCCTAAACTTGCGCCTACGGGTACATTCAGTAATTGTTCTGCCAATGCTTCATTATGAACACTTATAGGGCTTCCTGTAATTTTTGTAGACAAGTCATCCAGGATTTTTATCTGGGCAGAACGATGTTCTATTTTACGCACTTTAATAAACTTTTCTACGAGGCTTTTTACAGCTGTTCCCGCCAGGCCTCCTATCACACCCGAAATTACTCCCCTGCCGGTCCTTGAAATATTGGTGTCTTTTTGAAAAAAGGTAGCTAAACTCATGTTGCAAATTTTATAATTAAAGCTATTTATTTGAAGTTTTACCTGCAATCATTTAACAATGATTTGGCAGCAAAATCTTAAATTTTGATAACTTTACGTATGGCCAAAAATCTAAAAATCGCGATGCTTCAGGTGAATCTCAAATGGGAGCATCCTGAAAATAACAGGAGTTTATTCAGCAAAGAAATCAATGCGCTTTCAGAAGAGGTAGACCTGGTAATCCTGCCGGAAATGTTTACTACAGGATTTAGTATGAATGCTGAAAAGCTGGCAGAAGAAACTGAGGGTCCCACCTTATTATGGATGCAGGAATGGGCAAAAAGAAGGGAGTTTGCCATTACCGGAAGTGTGATCATTACTGAAAATGGCAATTATTACAATCGGCTCTTCTTTGTCTATCCAGACGGTTCCTATAAAACTTATGATAAGCGCCATACTTTTACCCTTGCGAAAGAAGACAAAACTTACACGGCGGGGAAAGAACGATTAATTGTGGAGTACAAAGGCTGGAAAATTTGTCCATTGGTGTGTTATGACCTGCGTTTCCCTGTTTTTGCGAGAAACACGGTAGATTATGACCTGCTCATCTACGTAGCCAACTGGCCGGAAAAAAGAGTGGCCGCCTGGGATGCCCTGCTAAAAGCCCGGGCTATTGAAAATATGAGTTTTTGCATAGGCGTGAATCGTACGGGGACAGATGGCGATGGCTACGTATATAACGGCCACAGCGCTGCTTATGATTGTCTTGGGAAACTGCTTACCCATGCAGATGTGGAAGAATCCTTTGCCAAAGAGATAGTCCTGGATTACAACCATCTACAGGAAACCCGGGATCAGTTAAAGTTTTTACTGGACCGGGACGAATTTATTCTAAAATAAACTGTTCATTCTGGTCCCAGTTAGCACGCACTTCAAGAGTGTCAGGAAAATATTCAATATGTTCTGGCTGGCGCTTTTTAAGATAATCGCCGGTATCCCATTTTCCGTTTTTATTTCGGTCAAAAACCAGGCGCATAAAAAACTCACCAGGTTTCAGGTTTTGGAAATCTAAGACCGTTTCTCCTTCAGAATATTTTTCTGCCTGCACTTTTCCATTCAAATCTGTAAGCTGTGCGATAATTGGAAATTGTTTTACATTTTGCAATCTAAAGGTAAGTGTTCCAAGTTCAGAAAGTGCACGGGTTTTTACCTGCTTGATAATGGTGTCATTGGTGTCTTCAAAAAGGTCGGTTACTGTGCCGGGCAGGGCCTGCAGCGTATAGGTATTACTTTCAGTCTTTTTAAAAGAAATATGAAACTCATTTGCAAGCAAATTTAATTCAGTAGAAAAAGGGACCGGTAAGGAATCTTTATCAAGGACCTTTATCTTAGATTCGTCACTGCTTACAAGAGGGGTATTGGCTTTTAGTACCACATCCTGTTCAAAATCTATACTTCCTGAAGGCTCTGCACTTACCTTGAGGGAATCTGTGGGCATTTCAGTAATTTTTGTATAAAGAGTGTCGCGGCTCTGCGGACTTGTAACTTCAAAAGACAGGCTGTCGGTTTCAATTTTTGGCTGATACCAGTAATAAAGGGAATCGGTTTGTGAATCTTTTATTATCCTGGAGGTAAAGCCTGCCGGTTTTGGAGTGAGAAGCTCAATTTGAACACTGTCCAGCGCTGTTACGCCTTCATATCCAAATACAATTTGCTGCCCTTTAAATTGCCTGGGTCGTTGTACTTCAAAATTAAGATTTTCCTCAAAAATGGTGATTTTATAGGTTGAATCTGTTGGAATGGTAATATAATGATCTATAAAACCAATCTTCTCATTTTTAGGGTTGAACTTATAATTGTCGTTTTTATCCAGAAGCGCGAGCATCTGGTAAGTGCCTGCTTTCAGGTTTTCAAGCCTGAAAATGTTTGTGCTGTCCAGGGTATAGGTCACATAGCGCGGCGTTTTTTTGTACACTGCAGAATCGGAAAAAGTAGAATCTACTTCGTACAGGAAAATGGAAATAAAATCTGCCGGTTTTTTAAGATAAGCATCTTCAACAGTTCCTTCAACTTCAAGGGAATCTATATAATTTCCGGTAGAAAAAACGTATTTAAAATAATTGAGCGGGTTTCCTTCATTGTTATCAGTAATACTTTTTCCGAAGTTAACCAGATAAGTAGTATTTTCCTGAAGGGTGTCAAAAATTTGAATTCTTACATCTTTCCTGGCGCTTCCTAAAGGTAAAATGGAAGGCCTTGGGTCCATTGGTGGCGAAATAATAATTTGTTGCTGTGCATTCTTCAGTTTTACATATTCATTAAAGAATATGCGAATTTCTTCAGCATCAAAATGGGTGGTAAAATTTTCAGGACTAGCCCTTAGAAATCTTGGTGGCTCCATGTCTTCAGGCCCTCCTTCAGGCATTCCTTTTTTGGCGCACTGTATGAGTGTTAAAAGCAGAAGAATAACAATGATAAAGCTGGGAATCCTGTATTTCATTAGGAAAAATAATTTTTAGCAAAGAAACGATTATTTTAAATTTTTTGATGTTATCAGTTTGTAAAAGCCATAGTGGCCACGCTCACCTTCACTCCATTGATGCCTGATAATTTATGAATACAAACCTCCAGTGTAGCACCTGTGGTAATAATGTCATCAACCAAAAGCACATGAGTGTTTTCCAAACGGGTAGGTTTTTCCAAAGTAAAAATTTCTTCCATATTTCCCCAACGGGAAAGACGGCTTTTAAAAGTTTGAGTTTCTGTGGCATTTTGTTTTACCAGTACATCGTCTCTGTAACTGGCACCTAGAATGACTGCGATCTCGCGGCCAAATTTTTCCACCTGGTTGAATCCGCGGGACTTTAGTTTTCTCTTGTGCAGCGGCACCGGAATCACTACATCTATACCATTGTAATTACCGCTTTGCAGAAGCAGGTTTCCCATCCATTCCCCCAGGAATTTTCCAATTTCTTCATGGCCGCGATATTTAAGGTTATGAATAAGCTGTTGCACCTTGCCTTTTTTTCTAAAAAAGAGGAGAGATGAAGCCTGTTCCACAACTGCCCGCCCGTAAAAGATATTTTTAACAGGATTATCGGGATCCTGGTGAAAGTTTGTAAGGGGCAGATCATTTAGGCAGGAAGTGCAGACAATATTTTCGTGCTTAGCAAGTTCTCCAATACAACAACTACAGGTTTGGGGATAAAATAAATTGGCCAAATCGTCAAACATATGTTAATGCATTGTTTATTAATTTGTTAAAACCTAAATTTACAAACTAAATCCAACTGTATGGCTACTGAAACCAAAAACAACAAAGCTTTAAAAATTCTTGCCGCGGTATTGGCTGTTGCACTCATTGCATTAGCCATCTATACCATATCTTTTTATAATGAACAAAAAGAAAACCGGGAGATACTTCAAACGGAAAAAACTGCCATAGAAAATGAACTGAATGATCTTATTATTAAATATGATGAAGCTATAGAAGAAAACGAGGTTATGGACCAGAATATGGTTGAAGCCAGGGAACGCATTACCAGGCTTCTGGATTCTGTAAAGGATAATGAAGCTAATATCGCTCTTATAGCGCGTTTTAGAAGGGAAATTGGCAACCTTAGAGCAGAGAAGGACAGGTTATTTAGAGTGGTGGATAGTTTAAGTGCTCAAAATCAGCAATTAACCACTTCGTTGGATAGCACCAGTACAGAGCTGCAGGCACGCACCAGGTTGTCCGATTCGCTGCAAAATACCAACCAGAGCCTGGCGAATAAAGTTAACCGTGCATCCAGGTTACAAATTACCGGCCTTAAGGGTGAGGGGGTAATAGTTAGGAATAGCGGGAAAATTGTTGAAAATGACCGTACGAGAAGGGTAGACCAGATAAGGACCTGTTTCACGATATCTGCCAACGATCTTGCCGAGCCTGGGGAGAAAGACGTATACGTCCAGGTTTATAATCCTGAAAATGAACTGGTAGGAGATAAAATTGCCGTGCAACATGAAGGTGGGGTGATGGTTTACAGTGCCTCATCAAAAGTTTTTTATGAGAATGAAGAGCTGGATGTTTGTATTCTTGCCAATACAGATGAAGATAAACTTCTTGAGGGGGATTATAAGGTTTACGTATATTCCGGTCCTTATTTAATAGGTACTTCCACGTTTAGCCTGAGATAATTTAATTTCAAAAATAGAGTCCGTCTTGATGAATATCAGGGCGGATTTTTTATTTTTGCTCCTATGGCAAAAAACGAAGATTTATTCAAAAATGTAATTTCACATGCCAAAGAGTATGGTTACATTTTTGCGTCCAGCGAAATTTACGACGGATTGAGCGCGGTCTATGATTATGGGCAAAACGGCGCCGAATTAAAGAAAAATATCAAGGATTACTGGTGGAAAAGCATGGTGCAGCTGCACCAGAATATAGTGGGCATAGATGCGGCTATTTTAATGCACCCCACCACCTGGAAAGCTTCCGGACATGTGGATGCCTTCAACGATCCTTTAATAGACAATAAAGATTCAAAAAGGCGCTACCGGGCAGATGTTTTAGTAGAAGATTATGCTGAAAAGCTGCTTCAGAAGGCGCAAAAGGAAATCGATAAAGCCCAGAAGCATTTTGGGGAAGATTTTGATGAAGAGCAGTTTACAACCACAAATCCGCGGGTGATGCGGTATTTAGGCCAGCGGAAGGAGATATTGGAACGCCTTGGCCGCTCGCTTACCAATGAAGATTTAGCCGATGTAAAAGCTTTAATAGAAGAACTGGAAATTGCCGATCCCGATACCGGGTCCAGGAACTGGACGGAGGTGCGACAGTTTAACCTGATGTTTGGGACCAAACTTGGAGCTTCGGCCGAATCGGCTACCCAGTTATACCTTCGTCCCGAAACCGCCCAGGGGATATTTGTAAATTTCCTGAATGTGCAAAAAACCGGGCGTATGAAGATCCCGTTTGGAATTGCCCAAATTGGTAAAGCTTTTAGAAATGAAATTGTAGCCCGGCAGTTTATCTTCAGGATGAGAGAGTTTGAACAAATGGAAATGCAGTTTTTTGTGCGCCCCGGCGAAGAGTTAAAATGGTATGAGCACTGGAAGGAAGTGCGCCTTAAATGGCACTATTCTCTTGGCCTTGGTGAAGAAAATTACCGTTTTCACGACCACGATAAATTAGCGCATTATGCCAATGCCGCCGCAGATATAGAATTTGATTTTCCATTTGGCTTTAAAGAGTTGGAAGGGATCCATTCCCGTACAGATTTTGATTTGAAAGCGCACGAGGAGCATTCCGGGAAAAAACTTCGGTTTTATGACCCTGAATTAAAAGAAAATTATGTGCCTTATGTTATCGAAACTTCTATAGGCCTGGACCGTATGTTTCTTTCGGTACTTTCCGCAGCATTAAAAGAAGAAGAGCTGGAAGACGGGAGCAGCAGGACCGTGCTTAAATTGCCGGCCGTACTTGCGCCAACAAAAGCCGCAATTTTGCCGTTGGTGAAAAAAGACGGCCTACCGGAGCTGGCCCAGGAAATTGTAGAGGAGCTGCAATGGGATTTTAAAGTGCAGTATGACGAAAAAGACGCCATTGGTAGAAGGTATCGCAGGCAGGATGCTGCGGGGACACCACTATGTATAACCGTAGATCACGATTCTATGGAGGATCGTACCGTGACCGTAAGGTTTAGGGATTCTATGGAGCAAAAAAGGGTAAAAATTGCTGAATTGGCGACTATAGTAAAGGAAGAAACCGATTTTAAAAATTGGCTGAAACTATAGAGAAATCAAATAGTTATAGCAATATTCCTATAAGAGGCAATTATTTTTTAATTGCCTCTTTGGTTTAAAATAAAACAGGATTACCTACTTTTAAGGCGCATTTGAAGACACTGCCGTTATGATTAGATATATTTTTATTCTTTTTGCTCTTATTCTTATTTTTAGTCCTGAAGCCCGGGCGCAAAAAAAAGAGATTTCAGGCCCGGTATATATAGATTCTGCCAAAGCAGTTCCATCTTCGTCTCTTTCTAAAGGAAAATTAGTCCCGCCTTCTTCAGAATTTAAAATTTATAATCCGCGAAACAGGGGGATAAATAAGGTAGTTCCCGGGAAGGGGTTGCCAAAAGCCCGGGATCCAAAAGTACAAAGTAAGATGGGAGATATTCCGTCTAAGGAGCCAATTTTATCTTATGAAGCGGTTACTACAAGGTCTACCCCGTCTGACCCTACGGGAGTTATAGGCCCAAACCATTATGTGAATGCCTGGAATTCGGCATTTTCTATATGGGATAAAGACGGAAACCAGTTAATGGAACCGGCTTCCCTGGCGAGTATAGGAGGGGAGTTTGCCAATGAAGTTTTGGGAGACCCCATTGTGGTTTATGATGAATTTGCAGACCGTTACCTTATAAGCCAGTTTAGCGATACGCCTGAAAGCTTTTTAATTGCGGTTTCACAGGGGCCGGACCCGTTAAATGACGGCTGGTACACCTATCGTTTTACAACAAACGAGGTACTGCCAGATTATCCTAAAATTTCGGTTTGGGGTGATGGCTATTACATTACCACCAACAAAAATACCAATACCGCCTCAGAAAGTCAGGTGCTTTATGTGGTGGAAAGGGATAAAATGCTGCAGGGGGAAACTGCGGCCATAGTTTCATTCCCTCTGCCGGGTATTGAGACTAATGGATTTTACAGTCCGGCCGGGTTTCAGGCAATTGGAGATATTCCTCCGCCACGGGGCAATTCTCCTATTATCTTTATGCAGGATGATGCCTGGGCAGGAGTGGCGCAGGATCACCTTAAGATCTGGCTTATAAATATGGATTGGAACAATCCTGCGTCTTCAACAATTTCAGAATCCCAGGAAATAGGTACGGCAGAAGGGGTGTCGCCGTTTTCAGCTACTTTCGACGGAGGCGCCTTTAGCAACCTTTCCCAGCCGGGAGACGCGCCAGATGTGGATGCGCTTCAGGCCACAATGATGTATATGACGCAGTACAGGCGGTTTCAGGATCATAACTCCGTAGTGATGAATTTTGTGGTAGATATAGATCCCACCGCGGCAGAACATGCCGGGATTCGCTGGTATGAACTCAGGCAGCAAAATGAAAACGGCCCCTGGAGCGTTTACCAGGAAGGAACTTATGCCCCCGATAAAAGCGACAGGTTTAGTGGGAGTATTGGTATAGATGAGGAAGGAAATATTGGCCTTGGATTTACGGTCCTTGATGATAGTCCTGAAACCCCTATTTATCCTTCTATTCGATATACCGGGAGATATGCTGAAGACGAACTTGGGGTGATGACCCTGGAAGAACAAAGTATTGTGGAGGGAGACTCTCCAGATCCTAACAGCCGCTACGGAGATTATGCCCATCTTAGCGTAGATCCTGAAGATGGCGTAACCTTCTGGCATAATGCCGAATATTTTGAAGGCGTACAACGAAAAAACCGGGTGGGTGTATTTCGCATCGCTCCAGATGACGCAAATGATGTTGGGGTAATTTCCCTGGTTAGTCCCCGGGATGCTACTTTAGGGGATTCTGAAATCATCCGGGTAAGAATACGCAATTTTGGTGAAAATGCGCAATCCGGGTTTACGGTGAGTTACACCGTGGAAGGCGGGGAAACGGTAACCGAGATTTTTACCGGAAGCCTTCCTGCAACTTCTTCCGCAGAATTTACTTTTTCTCAAACAGCAGATTTTTCTGTGGTAGGGCAGTCTTACCAGGTTACTTTTACCACCGGTCTTTCCAATGATGAAAATCCCGATAATGATACCCTGGTGGCCGAAATAAGGAACCTGCCGCCAAAAGATGTTGGGGTCACTTCTATAGATGTGCCCATTACAGATCAGGACCTGACCGAAAGTGAGGAGGTGGTAATTACTATCGAGAATTTTGGTGGAGAGCCACAATCAAATTTCCCTGTTTCCTACCAGGTTGGTGATAATTTTAGCGTGACCGAGGTTTTTCCGGGAACTGTTGAGGTTGGGGAAAATGAAGTATATACCTTTAGCAGGAAAGCAAATCTTGGTTCCCCAGGGAGATATCTTGTGATGGCCAGCACCCATCTTGAAGATGATTTTGATCCCACCAACGATCCGGAGGTGAAATCTGTCGCCAATTTAAATTGTATTCCCGAGGGTTCAGACTGTTCTTTTGGAGATGGTATTTTTTCTTTTGAACTGGAAAATGTTTTAAATGAAAGGATTCCCTGTGATGATGGTTATATAGATTTTATAAGCCTTACCGCAGATTTGGATCGCGCACAGGGCAACTTCAGCGTAACCGTAAAATCTCTTTTTGCTGAAGGGGAGAACGAGCAGTTCTCTATGTGGATAGATTTTAATGATGATGCATTTTTTGAAGATGACGAGCGGGTGATCACTTCTAAAGTGATACCTCAGGCAGATGCTCCCGTTTCCGAAGAATTTTCTATACCGGGAGATGCAGCTTTAGGCCAGCATTTATTGCGTATAAGGGCCGGAGATACTTCTTACGAAGGCGATCTTAATTCCCCTTGTGAGGTAATGGAGTATGGCACCACTCACGACTATTCAGTAAACATTCGCGACAGCTCTCTGGATATTGAAGATTTTATTCTTGATGAAGCTGAATTAAAAATTATAAGCTCAACACCTGAAGAAGGCGGCAGCAGGATTTACCGGGCCCGCCTGGAAGCCAATTTTGAAGCGCCGCTGCGTATTACTGTTCACGATATGCTTGGCCAGAAATTGCTGGAAAACAAGATGGAATATAATGGGGAGGCATATACCTATACCTTTGATATGTCTTACGCCGCAAGAGGGGTTTATCTTCTTCGTGTAGGCACCCGGGAAGCAGGTAAAGTAAAACGCTTTATAGTGCGCTAAAACTTCTGGTAAAATCAAAAAAATAAGCTTTTCTCCTGAAATTGGTATTTCTTCGGGAGAGCTTTAATTTTGCACAAAAATTACTAAATGAAGATAATTTCTTATAACGTAAATGGCATTCGTGCCGCGGTAAGAAAAGGTTTTTTAGAATGGCTGCAACAGGCAAATCCAGATGTGGTATGCCTGCAGGAAATAAAGGCGCAGCCGGAACAGCTTAATCTTGAAGAATTTGAAGAAGCAGGTTATCCATATCATTACTGGTATCCCGCTACTAAGAAAGGTTACAGCGGAGTGGCGATTTTGAGCAAAATTGAACCCCAAAACGTAGCTTACGGCACCGGGATTGAATACATGGATCACGAAGGCAGGAACATCAGGGCAGATTTTAAGGATTTTTCGGTGATGAGCCTTTACCTTCCTTCAGCAACCAATATCAACAGGCTCGAGCATAAACTGCAATATATGGCCGATTTTCAGCAATATATTGATGATCTTAAAGTAGAAATCCCAAACCTGGTTATTTGCGGAGATTATAATATTTGCCACCAGGCTATAGATATCCATGATCCTGTGCGGCTTAAGAATGTTTCTGGATTTTTGCCTGTAGAGCGGGAATGGATTGGCAATTTTATGGAAAGCGGTTTTGTGGATTCCTTCAGGCATTTTAATGAGGAACCACATCATTATTCCTGGTGGAGTTATAGGGCAAACGCACGTAACAATAATAAAGGATGGCGCATAGATTATAACTTGGTCTCCAAACCATTGCAGGAAAAAATGAAACGGGCCGTTATCTTACCCGAGGCGTATCATAGTGATCATTGCCCGGTGTTACTAGAACTTGAATAAAATATTTAAAATGATGGTTAAAAAATCCTTCTTTCTATTAGCAACGCTAACTTTAACGTTACAGTCTTGTGTATCTTCCAAAGTTTATGACGAACTGGAAAGCAAGCATGCTGAACTTACCCGTGAAAATAGGGAAATGGCAGCGCAGATAAGAGATTATGAAAAAATGCAGGCAGAGTATGAAAGTCTTCAGAAAGAATATGAACAACTTTCTGCTGAGCGTGAAAATTTAGCCGAAAAACTTTCCGGCCTTACTTCCAAATATGAAAATTTGAAAAATTCTTATGATGCCCTGGAGCAAAACAGTTCTGCGGCCATTGCAGAAAATTCCCGCCAAAACCGGGAGCTGCTCGCGCAGCTGGAGGAGAAGGAAAGTGCACTGGCGGCTGAGCAAATTCGTCTTGAAAAACTTCAGAAGGATTTACAGGCCCGCTCCAGGCGGGTGGATGAGCTGGAAGCTCTTATCGCGGCAAAAGATGCTAAGATGAACGCGCTGAAAGATGCAATTTCGAAAGCGCTTACTAATTTTGAAGGGAAAGGCCTTACCGTAGAGCAGCGTAATGGGAAGGTTTATGTTTCTATGGAAAACAAACTGCTTTTCGATTCCGGTAGCTGGGCGGTGAATGCCGAAGGTAGGAAAGCCGTGCAGCAGCTGGGGCAGGTACTGGCCCAAAACCCAGATATTGCCGTGCTAATTGAAGGACATACCGATAATGTGCCTTACGGTGGCAGCGGCCCTTTAAAAGATAACTGGGATTTATCAACCAAAAGGGCAACAGCAATTGTGCAGATTTTAAAAGAAAATAATAGTATAGACCCTCAAAACCTCACTGCTGCGGGAAGAGGAGAATATGCCCCCGTCGCTACAAACGAAACTGCCGAAGGCAGGGCAAAAAACAGAAGAATTGAAGTGATTCTCACTCCTAAACTGGATGAGATTACCAAGCTTTTGAACGAAACTGAATAGTAATAAATTTAAAGAGGCTATCCTGCAAGGTTTTCAAAACCTTGTAGGTTTCATTTTGAAAATAGCGGAGCCGGATTAATTTAAAGTTGAGAAACTTTATGAAGTGTAATAAATGACCCGGAAAGTTTTCAGAAAAAAAAGCACCACATGAAATATACAAAAATACCAACTACAGATATAAAAGTGAGTAAAATCTGCCTGGGCACCATGACCTGGGGAGAGCAGAACACCGAGGCTGAAGGGCATGCACAAATAGAATATGCGCTGGAAAGGGGAATAAACTTCCTTGATGCCGCAGAGATGTATCCTGTTCCCGCCAATGCTAAAACCCAGGGAAGAACAGAGGAAATAATAGGGACCTGGTTGAAGAAAACCGGGAAGAGGGAAGAGATTGTATTGGCTTCAAAAGTAGCCGGACCTGCAGAAATGGTATCGCATATTAGGCCAAATCTTGGCTATCATAAGGAAGCGATCCAGGATGCGCTTGATAAAAGTTTAAAGCGCCTGCAAACCGATTATTTGGATCTTTATCAGCTACATTGGCCGGAGCGGCAAACCAACTTTTTTGGGAAAAGAGGTTACCAACACGAGGAAGAGGAATGGGAAGATAATTTTAAAGAAGTACTGCAACACCTGGAAGAAATGGTAAAAGCAGGAAAAATTCGCCATATCGGGCTTTCTAATGAAACTGCCTATGGTCTTATGCGATTTCTCGAAGAAAGTGGGAAAAATGATCTTCCACGAGTGGTGACTGTGCAAAATCCTTACAACCTTTTAAATCGTAAGGATGAAATTGGGCTTACAGAAATTCTTCATCGGGAAAATGTGGGGCTCTTGCCTTATTCGCCGTTGGGAATGGGAACTTTAACGGGTAAACATCTCAACGGAATTAAGGAGAATTCAAGGCTGGGTCTTTTTCCGCAGTATAGAAGATATTCAGGAGAACAGGCAGTTCAAGCGACCAGGGCTTATAAGGAAATTGCAGTAAAGTACGACATTAGCCTTACGCACCTTGCATTGGCTTTTGTAAATCAGCAGCCATTTGTAACCAGTAATATTATTGGAGCAACCACTATGGAGCAGCTCTCTGAAAATATCGAAAGCATCAACATAGAACTTTCCGAAGAAATTCTAAGGGAAATTGATGAAGTGCAGGAGGCAATTCCCAATCCTGCGCCATAAATTAAATTGGTGTTACCAGGCTTTGATGTATAAAAGAAGCCTTTTTTTGCGATGTCCTTACGTGGTACCAGTCCTCTGATTTACCCAAAATCTGGAGCGTATCGCTGGCTTTGGAGGAGCCAATAATCCTAGAATTTGAGGTGGTAGGCTTATTGCGCAAATTTGCCTGCACTGCTTTGGTAAGTGTTTTATGCGGAATGGCAGAAGTAAGGAATTCGTCTTCCTCTAATTTTTTTGGCTGAAATACATAGTTCATAGGATTGATAGCACCCTCAAAATTTCGGTAAATCCCAAAATGAAGATGTGGGGGAGTAGTTCGCGCATTTCCTGTATTGCCAACAAACCCCAGCGTGTCCCCTGCATTTACAGTTGCCGCTAAAGGTTTTATACTGTCTAAATGGGCGTAATAAAGCGATTGGCGTCTGCGGCTGTCCCTTAGCCAGACCTGTTTGCCGCCAAGCCCTTTTTCACCGGTATAGGTAACCCTTCCTGAAGTAGCTGCCAGCACGGGTGTCCCCCGTTTTGCAAAAATATCTATTCCTTCATGGCTGCGTGCACCGCCATCCCTTTGATCTCCCCAGAAACTCTGTATGGAAGAATTGCTGCCAGAGGCAACAGGGAAAAGATAAACCGGGGTTTTAATCATTTTTAGCAAAAATGCAGAGTTTGCTTCGATGGCTGGTTGCAGAACTACTTTATATTCTCCTTTTGATGGAGCTTCAAAATGTATTGCTTTTTTTCCAAAGTCTGCACTTTCCACCTTGATATAGCGGGAAAGGCTATCCCCGGCTTTTCTATAAATATCAATAAAAACCAGGTCTTTAATAGAATCTGTTTTTACCTCGAAGGTAAAAAGTTCTCCAGGGGAAAGACCAATTTCATAGGAATAAACCGGGAAAGTACGGGGCAGAAAAACCCCTTTTTCCGCGTAAGGAACCTCTACCTGTACACTATCGTTAAGTGCGAGCTCTACCTGATTTTCCCAAAGGCTGAACAGGGTATCTGAAACATTTAGATCCCTTTTGTAAATGGCTTTGGCCGATGGATTGGTAATATAATCTGAAGCTTTATTCAGCTGGGAGCAGCCTGTAACTAGAAATACCACTAAAACTCCCAGAACTCTCCAATATTGCATATGTTTTTCTTTTTCAGTACATTATAAGCACGAACTGTGCCAGATTACCCAAAAAGATGGCTCACAACGTCTTCAATTTTAGCTAATTTAATAATATTTATCTTATAATTTTTATTTGGGACTTTACTTTGTTTCGAAATTAAAATGGTGGCAAAACCTAGTTTTTCGGCTTCAATAATCCTTTGCTCAACACGGGTGACGGGACGTATTTCTCCTGCCAACCCAACTTCAGCAGCAAAACACACATCTTTTGGTACGGGAATATCTTCATTGGAGCTTAGAATGGCCGCGACTACGGCAAGGTCTATCGCGGGATCATCTACCGAAATTCCACCGGTGATGTTCAGGAAAACATCTTTTGCTCCAAGTTTAAACCCTGCTCTTTTTTCCAGCACCGCCAGGATCATATTCAGCCTTTTTGCATTGTATCCCGTGGTAGATCGTTGCGGAGTACCGTAAACGGCAGTGCTTACCAGGGCCTGGATTTCTATCATGAGCGGGCGCATGCCTTCCAGGGTGGCCGCGATGGCAGTACCGCTTAAATCTTCATCATTTTTGGAAATGAGGATTTCAGAGGGGTTGCTTACCTCCCGCAGTCCGCTGCCCTGCATTTCGTAAATTCCCAGTTCGTGTGTGGAGCCAAAACGGTTTTTATGGGCACGCAGAATACGGTAAACGTGGTTGCGGTCTCCTTCAAACTGCAGGACGGTATCCACCATATGTTCAAGCACTTTGGGCCCGGCTATGCTTCCTTCTTTGGTAATATGGCCAATAAGGATCACCGGTACAGCACTTTCCTTGGCAAATTTTATAAGTTCCGCAGTACATTCCCGTATTTGGGAAATACTCCCCGGGGAACTTTCAATATAATCACTATGTAAAGTCTGAATAGAGTCAATAATGACCATTTCCGGGGAAATGGCTTCGATCTGCCGAAAAATGTTCTGCGTTTTTGTTTCTGTAAGGATATAGCAGTTTGCCGGATTTGGGTCTATACGCTCTGCCCGCATTTTAATTTGCTGCTGGCTTTCTTCCCCCGAAACGTAAAGCACTTTAAATTTAAACTGAAGGGAAATCTGAAGCAACAAGGTACTTTTGCCAATTCCCGGTTCGCCACCAAGCAGGGTGAGGGAGCCGGGAACCAGTCCGCCGCCCAAAACCCGGTCCAGCTCATTATTTCCGGTTTTCCACCTGTTTTGAGGGGCATTCTCAATTTCGGCAATTTTTAAAGGTTTGGCGATCCTTTTGGCTTCTTTGGCCGCGGGGGATTTCCAGTCTTTTGGATCCGGCTTTTGAACAACTTCTTCTACAATAGTGTTCCACTCCCCGCAGGAAGTACATCTTCCCTGCCATTTTGAATATTGTGCGCCACAATTCTGGCAATAAAAAGTAGTTTTGACTTTTGCCATTTTTCAACTTCATTTTACTCGATAATCGAGATTTAGAGGCCTCAAGGCTGTCTTGATTTAAAATGTATTGCTTATTAATACCTCAGGACTTACCCCGAAGAGTTTTTGCCGCTAATAACCGAAATCCCTTTTAATTGCGTTGGCTTTTTCCAACATATAATCCACCGTTAAAAAAGCAATTTTTTTCTGCCCGTATGCATTTTGATAGGTACGCATCGCTTTTTTTGGATTTCCTGTTTCTTCTTCATACCGGGCTTCAAAATAAGTGGCCAGCATAGTGCCGGGAAAACTGTCTGCGGCAAGTTTGCTAAGCTCCTTATATTCGTCCCAGCGTCTGGTTTTTTCGATCGCCTGGTGCACCGCCATAAAATCATTTAGCCTGATCTTTTTTTCTATTCCGAAGAGATCATTAATAGATTCATACTTCTCTTCCAGGTATGCTGTAGGAGAAACCGAAGTTTGCAGGAGTACTTCGTTATAATCCTTTTTTGAAATGGGTCGGAATACAGTAAAAATACTTTCTATGGCTGAAGGAATGGCTTTGCCTACCAGCGAATAATGAGTGGCACCTTCAAAATTATCAAATTTATAGGAAACCCTTTTATTATCCAGGTTTTGTAAAGAATTGTTCAGGGAAAGGATATTTTCCTGTAAATCAGTGATATCCTCGCTTCCTGTGGCGAGATAGAACCATTTTTTTGATTCTGCCGTATTGAGGGCATTGGTGATTCTTTGTGCCATTTCAGGAGCAAAGTCAGGACTTAAATTTATGTAAGCTTTAAAAACGGGATCAGGCTTGAGCAGGTAATAGTTTATAAAATTAGAGGTAAAATCATGCCCTATAATAATTCTAAAGGTATTGGTACGGTATTTTTCATCTATGCTTTTAAGAAGCTCCATCCCCAGGAATTCAAAAAAGGCCGCGCCCTGTTTTGCGGGCAGGTACCTGTTTTCATCATAAGCGGTATCTTCCTGGCGGGTGCCATCCTGGTTAATGCCCACCACAATCATTTCGGGGATCTCCTCCCAATAGGAGTAATAATCCACCATCCCGGCAACGGGTTCAAATAAATAATCGCCGTCCAGCACAATTGCCACGGGATATCTTTTTTCTGTATTTTCCTCGTAATTTCTTGGAAGCTGGATTTTTATTTCTCTTTCTTCCTGTAGTTTTGTAGAGGGGATCTTTTCATAAATAACCTGGGCAGAGCTGAGTACATGGCACATCAATACCGCCGCGAACAGTAGTTTTTTTATCATAGGTGTAGGTAGATAGATTTACCCGCACAATATAGGTATTTATTTCTTTTGGTTTAAAAGTGGTAAAAAGAGGAAGGATAAAGCACCTAAAACCAATACCAGCAGGGTTTGTGTTCCCCACACTATCCAGCCGAAGGCTTCTCCGCTTTGTCTTGAAATTCCGTAGAAGGTGAGAATGGCACCAATTGCAACGGGATATACGCCAATTCCCCCGTTGGTGGCAGAGATGGCAAAAGAGCCTACTACAAAAGCAGCCATTATGGCTCCAACTCCTGCATGAGCAGTTTCAGGAACGGTAAAGGTAATCACATAAAACATAAGAACGTACATTGCCCAGATAAAAATGGTATGAAAGATAAAAGCCCACTTTTTTTTCATTTTTAATATGCTTCGCATTCCATCCAGTAATCCCTTTGCCATTTCCCTTAATTTAAGCGCAATCTTCCATTCAGATTTTTTAATAAACTGTAGCACCAAAACCCCAAGGCTAACTAACAACATTAAGATTCCAATGCTCAATACCGGATTTATATTATTGGCTTCAAAAAACGATACCAAAATTTTTGTTTGAAAAGCAAGGGAGCACAATACGATAGCAAGCAGGACAATAAGGTCTGCAATTCTTTCTGAGATAATGGTGCCAAAGCCTTTCTCAAAAGGCACTTTTTCGTAAGAAGAAAGGGTGGCGGCGCGCAGCATTTCTCCGGAACGGGGAATACCAAGGTTGGCCAGATAACCCACCATTACAGCCATAAAGCTATTACGTAATTCTGGGCGATAGCCCAGGGGGTCTAACAGGAATTTCCAGCGGTAGGCACGAGACAAATGGGAAAGGGTGCCAAAGGCTAAGGAAATAAGGATCCACATTGGGTTTGCCTTCAGGATATTATGAAGCAATTCCTGCCTTTCCTGCGGGGTGGCATTTTGAATAGAAAACCAAATAAAAAAAATCCCAAGAGCAAGCGGGAGAATGATCTTCAAAATTTTAGTGGCTCTCTTCTTCAAAAGCTATTAATTGAGAAGATTGGTTTCTTCATTAGGGAAGACCAGGGAAGGTTTAAATTTTTTTGCTTCTTCAAAATCCATAATAGCGTAAGCGATTAAAATTAAAACATCGCCTTTAGCAACTTTTCTTGCGGCAGCCCCGTTTAAGGTTATTTCTCCCGAATTGCGAGGGCCGGGAATAACATAAGTTTCCAGTCTCTCCCCGTTGTTGTTGTTAACAATTTGTACCTTTTCCCCCTCAATAATATTTGCAGCTTCCATAAGATCTTCATCAATGGTAATGCTGCCTATATAATTTAAATCGGCGCCGGTAACTTTAACCCTGTGAATTTTAGACTTTACTACGTGAACTTGCATGTTGCAGAATCAATTATTTAAAGGCATATTATCAATAAGTCTTACATCACCGGCATAAGCGGCGATAAAAGCTCTGTATTGATTTCCTTTGGTTTTGTGGTTAATTGTTTGTAATGTTTTTGTATTGGCAATTTCAAAATATTCCAGTTTCAAAAATGGATGGTTTTTAAATTGCTCTTTTACCCATTGGGTGATGTATTCTGCACTTTTTGTGCCAAACAATTCCCTGGATTTTAGGAGAGTCTGGTAAATAAATGCTGCTTTTTCCCGATGCTGCTCACTTAGTCGCTCATTCCTGGAACTCCTTGCAAGGCCGGAATCTTCTCTTAAAATGGGGCAGCCCACAATTTCAACGGGAAGTTGCAAATTTTCAGAAAGTTTCCTGATGATTTGTAATTGCTGAAAATCTTTTTCGCCAAAAAATGCTTTATGAGGCCTGATGGTTTCAAAAAGTAATTTAATAACGGTTCCCACTCCGTCAAAATGTCCGTTTCTGTACCTGCCTTCCATTACCTTCTCAAGCCCGCCAAAATTAAAATGTTCTGAAACTACAGCCTGGCCATACAATTCATTTGCAGTGGGGACAAAAACGATAAGATTTTCCTCTGCCTGTTGCAGGAGCTCAAGGTCTTTTTCCAGAGTACGCGGATATTTTTCTAAATCTTCAGGATTGTCAAATTGCGTGGGGTTAACAAAGATGCTTACCACCACCCGGTCACACTCCAGTGCGGCCCTTTTTACAAGAGAGAAATGCCCTTCATGTAAAGCGCCCATAGTAGGAACCAATCCAATAATTTTTCCGTCAGATCGCAGACCTTCCAGAGTACTTTTCAGAGCTTCTTTTTCTTTAAAAATCTGCATTTTATTATAAAATTAACAGCGTGCAAACTTAATATATTACTAGCAATCTGCATAAATTTTTGTAATTTTGCGTGTTTTTTATTCGCAATCGCATTTAAAGCAAAGATTTTATGAAAGATAAGAGAGTATTGTACGTCTCCTCTGAAGTTATACCCTACCTGCCTGAAACCGAAATTTCATCAACCTCCTTTGAAGCCGCTAAAATGGTTAACAATGCCGGAGGCCAGATACGTATTTTTATGCCAAGGTTTGGAAATATCAATGAAAGGAGGCATCAATTACATGAAGTAATAAGACTTTCAGGAATAAATCTGGTGATAAATGATCTGGATATGCCTTTGATCATCAAGGTGGCATCTATCCCAAAGGAAAGAATGCAGGTTTATTTTATAGATAATGAAGATTATTTTAAAAGAAAAGCAACTCTAACCGATGAAGATGGAAAACTTTTTGATGATAATGATGAAAGGGCCATCTTTTTTGCTAAAGGGGTAATTGAAACCGTTAAGAAATTAAACTGGTCGCCGGACATTATTCATGTGCATGGATGGCTGGCTTCGCTTTTACCGTTGTATCTGCGAAATTACTATGGTAATGAACCGTTGTTTAGCGATGCAAAAATAGTGACCTCTATTTACAATCAAAGCTTTGATGAGACGTTAAGTACAGAGATGCAGGAAAAAGTCCTGTTTGACGGAATGGAAAACAAAAATGTAAAACATTTGGAAAAGCCGGGATATGTAAATCTTATAAAGACTGCCGTAGATAATTCTGACGCAGTAATTATTAGTGGGGACAATGTGCCAGACGAGCTAAAAGAATATGTGAACAGGCTCAATAAACCCGTTCTTCCTTACAAAAACAGGGAAGAATTTGCCCAGGCTTATCAGGATTTTTATGCTACCAAAGTCCTAAAACAGTAAAAAACAGCTAATGAATTTTAAGAGATTGATGGTAAAAATAACAACCCTTTCTGTTGTTGTTTTTTCTTTTTATGCATGTGACAAAGATTACAGTACCATTGGAGGGGAAGTAATAGATAACCCTACAGATGTGGATCTTAGGGAAGTAGAGGTCACCGCATGGTCCCGCAAAATAGATACGGTACAAACCAACAATTTACCGGCCTATCTTCTGGGAGTTTATAATAATGAAATTTACGGGCAAACTGAAGCGAGTATTGTGACCCAATTGTCCCTATCTACCACTCCCAATTTTGGTACTGAACCTGTTCTGGACAGCGTGGTGTTAAGAATTCCGTATTTTAGTACTACTGTAGAGGGAACGGGCAATACAGAGGTTGAGTACGCTCTGGATTCTATTTACGGAGATTCCAGAGCTCCAATAAAATTATCGGTTTCCGAATCGGGTTATTATCTTAACGATTATGATCCTGATTCCGGATTTGAAGACCGCCAAAGGTATTTTTCAACTCAGCAGAATCTTATTGAACAGAACCTGAGAGGAGCGGTGCTCTATGAGAATGATCATTTTGTGCCTTCAAACCAGAAAATAGTATCTTATGAACCGGCGGCAGATGCTATAAATGATACCGTGATTTCGGCTCCTGCTTTAAGGCTGAAGTTGCCGGACGAATCTGTGGAATATTTTCAGCAAAAGATATTGGATATGCAGGGAGATGCAGTATTGACCAATAATTCCAATTTCAGAAATTATTTCAGAGGGCTATTTATAAAGGCCGAAGCAATAAATGAAAATGGCAGCATGGCTTTGCTCAATTTAGGAAGTGCCGATGCCGGGGTCACCTTATATTATAAACACCAGGTTGAAGTTGAAAATGAAGAGGATACTTTAGTAAGGAGTAGTTATAAACTCAATCTAGGCAGCAATGCATTCAACACTTTCCAGGAAGGTTATCCTGCAGATATTTTTCAGGAGATAAACGCCTCTGATTCTATTCAGGGAGCTGAAAACCTTTATCTTAAAGGCGGTGAAGGTAGTATGGCGGTAATTAAACTTTTCCCGGATGACGCTGAACTGGAGGAGCTGCGGACTAATAACTGGCTTATTAATGAAGCAAACCTGAGTTTTTACGTAAACCAGGATGCAGTGGAAGGCGCACAGGAGCCGGAAAGAGTTTACTTATATGATCTTGATAATAACCGTATTTTAGTAGATTATACCTACGATACCGGAACAACCACGGCGGATCCCGTTAACTCGCGCACCTCTTTTGCTTCCAGGCTGGTAAGGGAAGAAGATGGCACAGGTGTAAAATATACCCTTAGAATTACACAGCATGTTAATAATATTCTTAATGAAGAAGCTGAGAATGTGCGTTTGGGGCTGGTTATAGTGCCCAATATAAACAGCGTGGTACAAACCGGTACCACCGCAGCTTACAATGCTATGGTAAAAGGCGGGGAAGAAGTAGAAAGCATTCCTGCGGTCTCATTACTGTCTCCAAAGGGAACTGTACTATACGGGAATCTGGCCGGTGATGATGCCAAAAGGCTAAAGCTTAGAATTTATTATACAGAAACAAACCAATAGAAATTATGTGTGGAATTGTAGGATATATTGGACATAGAGATGCCTATCCTGTTGTTTTAAAAGGCCTTCAAAGGTTAGAATACCGTGGTTATGACAGTGCGGGTATTGTATTGTATGACGAAGGAGAATTGAAATTATGCAAAACAAAGGGGAAAGTTTCAGATCTTAAGGAAAAGATGGAAAGTACAGTGGATACCAGTGGAAGTGTTGGTCTTGGCCATACCCGCTGGGCCACTCATGGTGAACCTAATGATGTAAATTCCCATCCCCATTATTCCAATTCAGGAGACCTGGTTATTATTCACAACGGGATTATTGAAAATTACGATTCCCTTAAAAAAGAGCTTAAAAAACGAGGCTATACTTTTAAAAGTGAGACAGATACTGAAGTTTTAGTGAACCTTATTGAAGATGTAATCCAAAAAGAAGGTGTTAAACTGGGGAAGGCTGTGCAAATTGCTCTAAACCAAACCGTAGGAGCCTATGCTATCGCAGTTTTTGATAAAAGAAAGCCAGATGAAATCGTGGTGGCCAGGCTGGGAAGTCCTTTGGCTATAGGGATTGGTGAGGACGAATTTTTTGTGGCTTCAGATGCTTCTCCTTTTATTGAATTTACGAACAATGCCATTTATCTTGAAGATGGGGAAATGGCTGTGGTAAGACGTAATAAAGAAGTAAAGATCAGGAAGATCAAAGACGATTCCCTGGTAGACCCTTATGTTCATGAACTTCAGATGAATCTTGAACAGATTGAAAAAGGCGGTTTTGAGCATTTTATGCTGAAGGAAATTTTTGAGCAGCCAGATGCCATAAGCGATACCTATCGTGGCAGAATGCTTCCTGAAAAAGGTATGGTAAGAATGGCCGGGGTAGATGATCATATTGAAAGAATATCAAATGCCAAGAGGATAATTATTGTAGCCTGTGGTACTTCCTGGCACGCAGGGCTGGTTGCGGAATATATCTTTGAAGAACTGGCAAGAATTCCTGTAGAAGTGGAATATGCTTCCGAGTTCAGGTATCGCAATCCTATTATTTCTGAAAAAGATGTGGTTATTGCCATTTCCCAAAGTGGAGAAACGGCAGATACTATGGCGGCTATAAAACTTGCCAAAGAAAAAGGGGCTTTTGTTTTTGGGGTTTGCAATGTCGTGGGATCTTCCATTTCAAGGGAAACCCATGCCGGCGCTTACACTCATGCAGGTCCGGAGATTGGGGTGGCCTCAACCAAGGCTTTTACCACTCAAATTACCGTACTTACTTTAATGGCGCTTAAACTTGCCAAACATAAGGGTACGATTTCAAATTCCGACTTTCAATTTCATTTACAGGAGCTTGAAAGAATTCCTGCTAAAGTGGAAAAAGCTTTAAAAGCAGACGATAAGATAAAGGAGATCGCCAGTATTTATAAAAATGCTACCAATTGCTTATACCTGGGGCGGGGATTTAATTTCCCTGTCGCCCTGGAAGGAGCGCTAAAGCTAAAGGAAATCTCTTATATTCATGCAGAGGGATATCCCGCGGCCGAGATGAAGCATGGCCCTATTGCTTTAATAGATGAGCAAATGCCGGTGGTGGTAATCGCTACAAGAAAAGGATATTATGAAAAAGTGGTTAGCAATATCCAGGAGATAAAATCCAGAAAAGGAAAAATAATCGCCATTGTTACAGATGGGGATGTAGAAGTTAGAGAACTTGCAGACCATGTAATTGAAGTACCGGAAACTATGGAATCTATGAGCCCGTTGCTCACCACTATTCCGTTACAATTACTCTCTTATCACATTGCAGTAATGCTTGGTAAAAACGTAGATCAGCCCAGGAACCTGGCAAAATCAGTTACAGTAGAATAAAGTAGAGCGACAATTTATTTTAAAAAAAACCTCTTGTTCTTTAATAAGGGGTTTTTTTATGCCCTTCCGTAGTCAAAATTCTTTGGAGAAAGCGGGAAAATGCTGGCTTGGATATGAGGTAAAAAAGTTATTTCTTGCGCTCTATGATTTTATAAAGAAAAAACTATCTTTGCAGCCTGAAAAAGGCTCTTTCAGGGCTTACGTAATTATAAGTCAGCCTTATAGATTTTTTCAGATTTTAAATAGTAAACAATAAAGAATTAGATAATGTCTAAAGTCACAGGTAAAGTTGCCCAGATTATTGGCCCTGTAGTTGATGTTGTGTTCGACTCAGAAAACAGTGAATTACCGAGAATTTACGATTCTCTGGAGATTACAAGAAAAGACGGTTCCATTTTAGTATTAGAAGTACAGTCCCACGTGGGAGAAGATACTGTACGTACTATCTCAATGGATTCTACAGATGGTTTGAGCAGGGGAGTTGAAGTGCTTGCCACAGGTTCTCCCATACAAATGCCCGTTGGTGCAGATGTGTACGGCCGTTTGTTCAATGTAATTGGAGACGCGATTGATGGTCTTGGAAATCTTCCAAAATCAGGAAAAGACGGTCTTCCAATCCACCGTGAAGCGCCAAAATTTGAGGATTTATCTGTTTCTACTGAAGTGCTTTTTACCGGGATTAAGGTAATAGACCTTATTGAGCCTTACTCTAAAGGTGGTAAAATTGGCCTTTTTGGAGGTGCCGGTGTGGGTAAAACCGTACTTATCCAGGAGCTTATTAACAATATCGCCAAAGGCCACGGTGGTCTTTCTGTTTTTGCCGGGGTTGGTGAAAGAACAAGGGAAGGTAACGACCTTTTAAGAGAGATGCTGGAATCCGGAATTATAAAATATGGCGAAGATTTTATGCATTCTATGGAAGAAGGCGGCTGGGACCTTCAGAAAGTAGATAAAAAGGCCATGAAAGATTCCAAGGCAACTTTCGTATTCGGGCAAATGAACGAACCACCCGGGGCACGTGCACGTGTGGCGCTTTCAGGTTTGACTATTGCAGAATATTTTAGGGATGGAGCCGGAGAAGGGCAGGGGAAAGATGTACTTTTCTTTGTAGATAACATTTTTAGATTTACCCAGGCAGGTTCAGAGGTGTCCGCACTTCTTGGGCGTATGCCTTCTGCGGTGGGTTATCAGCCAACGCTTGCCACCGAAATGGGTGCCATGCAGGAAAGGATTACTTCCACTAAAAATGGATCTATTACCTCTGTACAGGCGGTTTATGTGCCTGCAGATGACTTGACAGACCCGGCGCCGGCAACAACATTTGCCCACCTGGATGCAACCACTGTACTTTCACGTAAAATCGCCGAGCTTGGTATTTATCCTGCGGTAGATCCATTAGATTCAACTTCAAGGATTCTTACTCCTGAAATTTTAGGAAAAGATCATTACAATTGTGCTCAAAGGGTAAAAGAGCTACTTCAGCGGTACAAAGAATTGCAGGATATTATCGCTATTCTTGGGATGGAAGAACTTTCTGAAGAGGATAAACTTGCGGTTTCGCGGGCAAGGCGTGTACAGCGTTTCCTGTCTCAGCCATTCCACGTAGCCGAGCAGTTTACAGGCCTTAAAGGAGTGTTGGTAGATATTAAAGATACCATTAAAGGATTTAATATGATTATGGATGGGGAGCTGGATCACCTTCCGGAAGCCGCTTTTAACCTTAAGGGGACTATAGAAGACGCGATTGAGGCCGGTGAAAAAATGCTGGCGGAATCTTAAAATAGTAAGAAGTACTGGGTAGGTAATTTTGAGAATTATCAAAACCACTTACTCAATACTCAATACTCAATACTAAAAACAATGTATTTAGAAATAGTAACTCCTGAAGCAGTGATTTTTGAAGCCGAAGTAGATGCGGTAAAGGTTCCCGGGCACAATGGTGAATTTCAAATGCTTAATAATCACGCGCCTATAGTTTCTACTTTAACCAAAGGAGAAGTAAAAATTAATCTTGCGGCAGGTGCTGAAACTGAAAAATTGAACAAAAATATCAGGAAATCTTCTTCAGAAGCCAATGTTTTGTACTATGCAATTGAAGGCGGGGTTCTTGAAATGAAAGATAATAAAGCAATTATTCTGGCAGATTAATCCGGAGTAGTTGTTCATCATAAAAAAAGCCTGTTGTGATTTACTCGCGACAGGCTTTTTTTAATTAAAAAAAATTAAACAGGATAAACGGATTAGTACCGGAAATACGAGACGATAATCGAAGCAATCTGTTCTTGCTTTCCTCTATAGGTTTCGTTTTGCTTTTGAAACAGCTCCGCTCTCTTTCTTTTTCCGCGTAGCCGCGAATTATTTTTATTTTTTAAAACCAAACCCTTTGCTTTTTACTTCATTGCCTCTTTCCCTAATTTTTATTTAGCTGAAAGCCATTTTTCCCTGGCAGCTTTAGCTGAAGCAGGAGCATTTTGAGCTATTCTGATGGTATAAGCAGGATCAGGCTGAAGTTTTACTTCTTCCGTGCGTTCTTCTCCATAACTGGAAATGGTGATTTTAAAGGTATCTCCTGGTTTAAAACTTTCCATTTCATTATCCCAGGCTTCTTTACTGCTAATTTCTGCAGAATTAACAGCGATAATTTTATTGCCTTCTTCCAGTCCTGCTATATATGCAGGTGTCCCTTTTTGCGGGCCTCTGCTAATCAGAAGTTCCCTTTCTGTTTCACGAACAGATATCCCGGAATATGCCTGCTCTTTGTTTTGGGAAAGTTCCAGTCCAACCGTTTTAAAAAGTTCCTTATAATCAGGCATATTGCTGTAATAGATATAATTGCTGAAGAAATCTGAAGCAAATTCCTTTCCGGCATATTTGCTTAAACTTATTTCCAGGTCGTCAATAGTGTATGGAATTTCCGGTTCGCCATACGTCTCCCACGCCAGCTTCATAAAATCATCCAGGTTAAGGCCTTTTTCCCGTAGTTTAAGGTCCAGTGCAAGCCCCAGGATACTTCCGTAGGAATAATAGGAAATAAAGGTGTTTTGCCGGTTTACAGGATCTACTGAGGTCGCCGCGTCTACAAACGGTGCCTGGAAACTCATTTCTATAGGGCTAAAATACTGTCTTGCCGGGGAATTCCATACATAATTAAACGTGCCGTTGAGGCTGTTTACATATTCTTCGGGAGTGGTGATTCCCGCACGGCAAAGGATAAGGCCGGTGTAATAACTGGTAAAACCTTCGGCAAACCAGAGGGCGCCGCTCATGTTGGCTTCAGTAAAATTAAAGGGTTCAAGAGATTTAGGCCGTATACGTTCTACATTCCAGGAGTGAAAATATTCATGGGAAACCGTACCGATATTGCCCTGCATTCCGCCTTCGCCTAAACTTTCCACATCGGTTAAAACGGTGCTGTTGCGGTGCTCCATTCCGTCGCCCGAAACGTTTGGCATATAACAGGCCAGGAAGGTATATTCCCCAAAATCATAATCCGGGAGTTCCTCATATACCGCTTTTTCCTGGGCCACGATCTTTTTTACCTGTTCCCAATATTGGTCAAATTCCTGCGCTGTTCCCGGGTGATGCAGCACAAACCTGATGTTTTTACCATCCACCGTATATTCCCTCAGGTCAAAATCACTAATTTCTGTAGGGCTGTCCATAAAATAATACAAATCTGGCGCAAAATATTTGTTGCCGCTTAAATGCTTCAGCTGGGTGGCAATTTTCCAGTCCGGATGACCTTCAGTATTAAATGTAACCTCTATGGGGCGTTGCTTTAATTCTTCAGAATAAATAAAAGTGGCAGGAATGTTTAAATGCGCATGGGTTAGATCCACCTGTGTGTAAGTGCCATCTGCCCGGTTGGCAAATAGTGTGTATTCTATATTCACCGTGCCGTCATGGCCTGAAATTTCCCAGGAATAGGCATCGGGCCTGTTGATTTCCAGCTCCTTGCCTTTGCTGTTGGTAGCTTTAACTCCATAAACATTCTTAATAAATTCATGCAGGGCATACCTGCCGGGGGAAGTGCGGCTCATTCTTAAAACAAGGACTTTAGAATCCAAATCTGGAAAACTAGCCTTGATATTTGCCTCGTGATGTACGGCGTTTTTAAAAGAGATGTTATAGGTGTTGGTTTGGCTGAAACAAATGGTAGAGCAGAATAAAATAGCAATTAATAAGCGCATGTGTTAAGTTTTGGCTGTAAATTAAAAATAATATCAGAGATGGCTGTTATTCTTCTGCAGTATATTCCAGAATATCGCCCGGCTGGCAATCCAGCTCTCGGCAAATGGCTTCCAGAGTAGAGAAACGTACTGCTTTGGCCTTTCCTGTTTTTAAGATGGAAAGATTGGCCGTGGTAATACCTATTTTTTCAGCAAGTTCATTACTCTTCATACCTCGCTGTTCCAGCATCACATCTAAATTAATGTTTATTGGCATGGTTTAAACCGTTAAGTCGTGTTCCTCTTTTATGAATTTCGCCTGTTGAAAAAGCCTTGCCAGATACATAAAAAACAGGCCAACGGCTATAATGAACCAGAGCGATCCAAAGCTGAATTCTGTTATGATGCTAAAGGATAGCCGCTGTTGCATTACTATTTTTTCAAAAAATTGTATGGTTCCCTGAACAATAGTAGTGAATATGATAAGCTGTCCAACTAAATTTAAGAGGGAGATCTGAATCCTGGTGAATAATTTATTTCTGAAGAATTCTCTTATCAGTTTTTTGATGAGGAATACCGTATAAAGGAATAGCGCGGAACCTAGTATCTCTGCCACAAGAAGTAATTTAACAGCAGAAGTTGCCCGGGGGATCTCTGTTTCATTGATAAAAATAGGGATAACAGGCTCATTGGTAAAAATATAGAAAAATACCACTACACTTGTTCCAAAAAAGCTCAGGATTAAAAGTATAAAAGCAATATCCAGGATGGTCTTTAATAAAAAAGGAGGTTTCATGTAATTATTATTGTTTTACAATAACAAACTTATTTAAAATTATTGATAATCGATAATTTCTTGCGTTAAATAATAGCTTAGGATTTTGCTCCTTATATCGGGATTTAAGGAACTTAGGTTTTTAAGAATTTGGCGGTTAATTAATCGTTTAGTAATTGCATTATAGGCTATTCTGTTTTTCTTGCATCTACAGCAGCAGATATGTGCAGCTTCAATTTCCAAAAACTTAAATATTCCTGTTATATTTGCCTAGACACGGAATTTTTTCGAAAATATGCTTATAGCAATACTTTTAGGGTTTTTATTTGCGGTCTTCCTGCTCTTTGCCGGGAGGTTCTTCAAAGGAAAATTCTCAGTTCTGGCCTCTCTTATCCCGCTGGGACTTTTTATTTATTTCTGCAGATTTATTCCTGAAGTTGGCAATGGGGAAGTAATTCGGCAATCTTACGAGTGGGTACCTTCCTTTGGGGTAAACCTAGGATTTACCTTAGATGGTCTTTCCCTGCTATTTTCCCTGATGATTACCGGGATTGGTTTCCTGGTGTTTGCCTATACCTCGTCTTATCTTAAGGGGCATGAATACCTGGACAGGTTCTACGGCTATCTCGCAGCCTTTATGGCCGCAATGCTGGGATTGGTACTTTCAGATAATATGATTTCGCTGTTCACCTTCTGGGAACTTACCAGCATTAGCTCCTTTTTCCTGATTGGCTTTAATAACACCAGCGAAGCCTCAAGAAAATCGGCTTTAACAGCATTGGGAATAACGGGAATTGGAGGTTTGTTCCTCCTGCTTGCCGGCCTTGTTTTGGGAAATATTACCGGTACTTACAGCATTACAGAAATGCTGAGCATGAAAGAAGCCATCGCCGGCCACGAATATTATATTCTTGCTGTTATATTCATTTTTATAGCGGCATTTACCAAATCTGCCCAGTTTCCATTCCACTTCTGGCTGCCCGGGGCGATGAAGGCTCCTACGCCGGTTTCTACCTACCTGCATTCTGCCACTATGGTAAAGGCAGGTATTTACTTATTGATGAGGCTTACTCCTGTTTTAGGAGGAGAAGAGATCTGGAATACCACTTTAATAATCGTAGGCGCGGTGACCATGGTGTATTCTGCCGTACATAGCCTGTTCAGGACAGATCTAAAAGGAATACTTGCGTATTCAACAATTTCTGCGCTGGGGATTCTGGTGTTTTTAATAGGAATGGGAACACGCGATACCTTTCTGGCGGCTGCCGTATTTATTATAGTACATGCGCTGTATAAAGCAACTTTGTTCCTGGTAACGGGCGTTATAGATCACGAAACAGGCACAAGAGATGTTACCGCGCTGGCGGGCCTTCGTAAAGTTTTAATGCCAGTGGCCATTGCGGGATTTTTCGCAGCGATATCGAGTGCGGGAATCCCACCGAGTATAGGGTTTTTAGGAAAGGAGCTTACCTATGAAGGTACGCTGCATCCCGAAGTTTTCAATATTATTCTTGTTGTTTCTATAGTTACTACCAAAATACTATTACTGTGGGCAGGTTTTGTGGCGGGAATAAGTCCGTTTAAAGGAAAGCTGCCGGAACGTTTTCAGAAAATCCATATGCCTCCTTTGCTAATGTGGTTACCACCTTTATTGCTGGCAATATTGGGAATGGCTTTTGGGATTTTTCCCGCGCTCATTCAGGATAACATTATAAAGCCTGTGGTTACCGCATTGGGACAGAATCCCGAAGAAATTCACCTTGCCCTTTGGCATGGGTTTAACACTGCATTTATCCTTAGCCTTATTACTATTGTAGTGGGTACGATCCTGTATTTTGTTGTAAAACCTTCAGAGAAACTGGTGGGCTTTATTTCTAAATTTAATCCTGCAGCTCCCAAAACGATCCTGGAAGCCGGGAACAGAGGTTTTGTAAGTTTTTCAACTTACTGGACAAGATTATTTCAGAATGGGTATTTAAGAAATTATGTTTCCACGATTATTGTCTTTCTGGTAGTGCTGGTGGGATATACCATGATTGGAAATACAAAACTGGAGCTGGATTACTCCTCTCTCAGCAAACTTTCTATATATGAAATTGTAGCTACCGTAATTTTAATTGTCGGGGTTTTTTATACCGTTTTTACCGGTTCAAGGCTGGCGGCAGTAGCGGCAATGGGAGTGATAGGTCTGGCCATTTGCCTGATATTTGTCTTTTACAGCGCGCCAGACCTGGCCATGACGCAGTTTTCTATTGATACCCTTACGGTAATTTTATTTGTGCTGGTATTGTATAAACTGCCCAGATATCTCACACTTTCTGATTATAAGATGCGGATTAAAGACGGGATCATTTCCTGTGCCTTCGGACTTATTGTGGGAATTTTGGCTTTGGAAGTACTTTCTGAACCGGTACATAATGAAATTGGGGATTTTTACGCCAAAAATGCCTATATCATGGCGCATGGTAAAAACGTGGTGAATGTGATATTAGTAGATTTTAGGGGAGCAGATACAATGATAGAAATTTCTGTACTGGCCATATCGGCAATTGGGGTATTTGGATTGTTGAAGCTCAGGCTTAAAAGTTCAGATAGAATAAAATAAATTGGGGAGATAGCGCATGAAAACTTTAATATTAAGAACAGCATCTAATTACCTTTTGCCGGTGCTTTTGCTGTTCTCTATTTTTATTTTGCTAAGGGGCCACTATTTACCGGGCGGTGGTTTTGTTGGCGGCCTTATTGCAGCCATAGCTTTTGTTTTGCATTCTTTTGCCAACGGCCTTAAGAATACCAAAGATTTGCTTAAAATCCATCCCGGATTTCTAATGCCCACCGGCCTGGCCGTTTCCTTTTTAAGCGGAATGGCACCCGTGCTTTTTGCAGACATGCCTTTTATGACGGGCCTTTGGATGCATGGGCATATCCCGGTGCTCGGCTCTGTGGGTTCTGCCATGTTTTTTGATATTGGTGTTTACCTGGTGGTAGTTGGCGTAACCTTAACGATAATTTTCACAATTACAGAATCGGCTTAATCAATGGAAATACTTTTAGCTTTAATGATAGGTATTCTATACGCCGCGGGCATTTATATGATTTTGCGCCGCAGCCTGGTGAAGCTAATCATTGGAATTATACTTATAGGAAACGGGGCGAATTTGCTCATCTTCCTCCTTGGAAGGATCACCAAAGGGGCACCGCCAATTATCCCGGAAACTTCTGAAGTTTTTCTGGATGCCTATGCAGATCCTGTTCCACAGGCATTAATTTTAACGGCGATTGTTATAAGCTTCGGCCTTCAGTCTTTTGCCATTATCCTGGTAAGAAGGGCGCACAAAGTGGTGAAGACCGATGATTTAGATGAAATGAACGCAACCGACGAAGATTCATGACACAGCAAATAATTATATATCCTCTTTTTTTGCAAATTCTGCTTGCCATTATCCTGATGTTTTTTTGGAACAGGATTAATGCGCAACGCATTATCAGTATCCTTGGGAGTAGCGTAAATCTGGCGCTTACCATTTATATTTTTTCTGAAATCTGGCAGAACGGAATTTATTCGGTACAGGCAGGAAACTGGGATGCACCCTTTGGGATCACCTTTGCTGCAGATACCTTTTCAGCAACCCTGGTATTGCTCACTGCAATCTCCGGCCTTGCGGTTTCTGTTTTCTCCTCGGGCTCTGTAATCCCGGACAGGTTGCGGTTTGGCTATTTTCCCATATTTCATTTTTTATTGCTCGGGCTTAACGGGGCATTTTTAACAGGGGATATTTTTAACCTTTATGTTTGGTTTGAAATTATCATCATTAGTTCTTTTGTGCTAATCACCATTGGCGGCGAAAAAGCTCAGCTGGAAGGTGCTGTAAAATATTTTACGCTTAATATTCTTGCATCCATCATATTTCTTACGGCCATAGCCGTGCTGTACGGATTAACCGGAAGCCTGAACATGGCCGATCTTGCAGGGAAGGTAGCCGCAGTGCAAAACCGTGGCCTGGTTGAGGTAACCGCAATTTTGTTCCTGATAGGATTTGGGATTAAAGCCGCGGTTTTTCCACTTTATTTCTGGCTGCCCGCATCCTACCATACCCCGCCCTCTGCCGTGTCCTCTATTTTTGGAGGGTTGCTTACTAAAGTTGGGGTGTACGCGCTAATACGCGTTTTTACACTGATTTTTGTGGGCGATGTTTTCCTGGACCAGATCCTTATTGCCGTGGCAATTTTCACCTTAATTAGTGGAGGTTTAGGGGCGCTGGTACAAAATAATGTAAGAAAGCTTTTCTCCTATCTAATTATCTGCCATATTGGATATATGATTGCGGGGCTTGGAATGTTTACCGAGGTAGCCGTGGCCGGGGCGGTTTTTTATCTTATACACGATATTGTGGTAAAGACAAATTTATTTATGCTTAGCGGAATCCTTTATAAAATTAAAGCTTCTAATAGTATGAAAGTTTTAGGAGGGTTTTATGCACAGTATCCAAAATTAAGTTTACTGCTGTTTATTCCATTATTTTCCCTGGTTGGAATTCCCCCACTTTCAGGATTTTGGCCCAAGATTTCTTTAATCCAGGCAGGATTTACGGGAGAAAACTACTGGACAATAGCTGCAATCATTTTTGCCAGTTTTATTACCTTGGTGATTATCGCGAAATTGTGGGCCGAGGTGTTCTGGAAAACAGCTGTAGAGCGCCCAAGGCATTCCAGCTTTGAATATTTTAGCGATATAAGTACCCTTAGAAAAGTGCAGTTTATTGCCCCTGTCATTTTTTTAAGCCTTGTCTCCTTATATATTGGTTTTGGAGCAGAACACATCCAGCTGCTGTCTTCCAGGATTGCAGATGAGTTAATAAACAGCAATCAATATATAGATGCCGTCCTGCATGGCGGGATGTAAATAATTGAAGAATGAAGAACAGGTTTGTATCAAATTTACTGCTCACCCTGGTTTGGGTGGCGTTAACGGGAAATTTTAATTTCGCCAATTACCTGTTTGGCTTTGTGCTTAGTTTTATTATACTTAGGGTAATTACGAGAGGCTCAGGTACCGCGAAATATTTTACCATTGTTCCACGGATTATTGTTTTTATTTTATACTTCTTTTATGAATTAATAAAGGCAAACCTGCAGGTGGCATACGAGGTAATTACCCCTCATTATAGAATGAAACCAGGGATTGTTAAAATTCCGCTGGACGTAAAATCCAATATTGGGATAACTTTGCTGGCAAACTTAATCTCTCTAACACCGGGGACGCTAAGCCTTGATGTTTCGAATGACAGGAAGGTACTTTACGTGCATGCCATGTATATAAATGACCGGCAGGAGTTTATTGACAGCATAAAAAATGGTTTTGAAAAACGGATTTTGGAAATTTTAAGATGACGCTAAACGAATATTTATATTACATCATTTTACCTGTTTTAATGGTGGCGATAATTCTCATTGTTTATCGCTTTTTAAAAGGGCCCAATATTGCAGACAAGGTTATTGCGCTGGATCTTTTAATTACCACCGGTATAGGGATCATAAGTGTTTACAGCATCCTCTCTGGGAAATCAGCACTTTTAGATGTAGCCATGATCCTGGCATTAATTGCCTTTTTAAGCACAGTGGCCTTATCTTATTATTTAGAAAAAAGAAATAGAAAATGAGTTCTACTATAATTGCCATAATTGTAACTTTTGGAGCACTGTTCGTGTTGCTTGCCGCCGTGGGGCTGGTAAGAATGCCAGATACTTACCTGCGTATTTCTGTAACCACCAAAGCAGCCACGCTTGGGGTGGGACTGCTTTTAATAGCCGTAGCCCTTCATTTTAACGACCTCTCTACCACTTCCAGGTCACAGGTGATTGTGATCTTCATTTTTCTAACCGCGCCTGTTAGTGCACACTTAATTGGCAGGGCCTCATATTTTATAGGAATAAAACTGTGGAAAAACTCGGTAATGGATGATCTTAGGGGGAAATATCAAAAAAATTCACATGTATTAAAAAGCGAGATCGATGATACTCCTGAAGATAATATTGATCATACCAAAATGGAGGACAAGTAGTATATCTTTTCTTTTTCCGGAGAGTCTTATTATTTTCAGGCTATTCCCAATTTTTAAAACTCCCTTCAGGCCCGTTTCATGTCACTTTTGTCCGGCGCTTCTCAAAAGCCAACACCTTCTTTAAATTCCTGCCAATCCATATCTTCAGCATATTCAAAAGTTGTAATTTTGCGGTATGTCCCGGTTTCCTTCAAAATTAGCACATAGGCTTGAGAGCAGAAAAGAGCATTCGTCTTTTAGAGCCCTTATAAAAAAGCAGGATCTTATAGATTTTTCTTCCAATGACTATCTGGGATTTTCTTATTCTGAAGAAATTTTTAGGAAGGCGGCAGAAATTTTAAAACAAAATAACCTTGTTCAAAACGGGGCCACCGGTTCCCGGCTGCTTTCCGGAAATCATCTGCTGTATGAGCTAGCTGAAGATTTTTTGAAAAAATTTCATCATGCTGAAGCCGCACTGATTTTCAACTCCGGTTATGATGCCAATATTGGCTTTTTTTCGGCAGTGCCGCAACGAGGGGATGTGATATTTTATGATGAGCTGGTACATGCATCCATAAGGGACGGGATAAAAATGAGCAACGCCCGGTCTTTCAATTTTAGGCATAATGACCTGGAAAGTTTAAAAGCCAGGCTGAAAAAGGTAAAGCCCGATAATGGTGAAATTTATATAGTTACGGAATCCATTTTTTCTATGGATGGCGATGCACCCAATCTTGCCGCCCTGGCTGAATTTTCTTCGGAAAATAATCTTTTCCTTATCGTGGATGAAGCACATTCTACCGGTGTTTTTGGTGAAAATGGAGAAGGACTGTTGCAGCAGATGGCACTGGAAGAACAAATTTTTGCAAGAATACATACTTTTGGAAAGGCCATGGGCTGCCACGGTGCAGCAATTTTAGGCAGCAGGAAGTTAAAGGACTATCTCGTAAATTTTGCCCGCAGCTTTATTTTTACCACTGCCCTGCCGCCACATACGGTTGCCACTATTCTGGCTGCTTATCAATATCTGGACGAAGCCAAGCTTCAACTGAAGCAATTAAAAGGGAATATTAAATTTTTTAAAGAACAGGTAAAAAAGCACAATTTGGAAACATCATTTATAGCAAGTGACTCCGCAATCCAGTCTTGTGTTATCCCGGGCAATGCTGAAGTGAAAGCAGCTTCAGAAAAACTTCAGCAGGAAGGATTTTTCATAAAACCAATAATGTTCCCAACGGTGCCTGAAGGAAAGGAACGGCTGCGTATTTGCCTGCATTCATTTAATTCAGAAGAAGAAATAGAAAAGGTCCTGGAAATTTTATCGAATACTATTTAAACATGAAAAATAAATATTTTATTACCGGAATAGGAACTGAGGTAGGGAAAACCACAATTTCAGCCATTGTGACCGAAGCCCTGGAAGCCGATTACTGGAAGCCAATACAGGCGGGAGATTTGGCAAATTCCGATACTCATAAAATCGAAAAGCTTATCAGCAATAAAAAAACCGTTTTTCATCCTAATGCTTTTGCGCTTCATACGCCCATGAGCCCGCATGCCGCGGCCAAAATTGATAATGTTGAAGTTTCCGTAGCAAAAATTAAGGAACCTGAGACGGAAAACCACCTGGTGGTTGAAGGCGCGGGAGGGCTGCTGGTGCCCATTAATGATGAAGAAACCATTTTAGATTTAATCAAACCCGAATATAAAGTAATCCTGGTTTCCCGGCATTATCTTGGGAGCATTAATCATACACTTTTGAGCCTGGAAACCCTGAAGAGCCGGGGATTGGAATGCTTTGGGATAATTTTTAGCGGGGAAGAACATCCTTCTTCTGAAGAAATTATAAAGAAAATGGGTAAAGAGCCAATTTTGGGAAGAATTGAGCAGGAACCTTATTTTGATAAGAACGTGGTTTCAGAATATGCTGAAATTTTCAGGAGCAAACTTCAAATTTCCTAGAAGGCTTATTCTTAATTAAAAAAGGCCTCAAAGCTTTCTATATGATGTGTGGCCTAACAGGTAAAAGAAAATAAATGTCAGATTTTAAACAAAGTACCCAGCAGCAAACCCTTTCAGAAAGGGATAAAAAACACCTTTGGCACCCGCTTACCCAGCACAAAATTTCTCCGGAGATGCTGGCGATTACTAAAGCCAAAGGAGCGGTTTTGTATGGTGAGGACGGCAGGGAATATATAGACGGGATTGCCTCCTGGTACACCTGTATTTACGGGCATTGTAATGAATATATCACCACAAAGGTTGCGGAACAAATGAAAACGCTGGACCAGGTGGTGTTTAGCGGATTTACCCATGGGCCTGCGGTGGAACTTTCAGAAGCTTTAATGCAGATTTTGCCTAAGAACCAGCAGAAGTTGTTTTTTAATGATAACGGTTCCACGGCAACCGAAATTGGGATAAAAATGGCCTTGCAATACCACCACAACCTGGGAAATGATCGCAAGGTGATGCTGGCTTTTGAAGAAGGCTTCCACGGCGACACATTTGGCGCCATGTCTGTCTCGGGCCTTTCGGTGTATAATGGCGCGTTCGAAGATCATTTTATTGCCGTGGTGCGTATTCCCGTGCCTACGGGAGAAAATAACGCGGAAGTTATCCGGAAATTAAAAAAGCTGATATCAGATTACAAAATTGCCGGTTTTATCTACGAACCTTTGGTGCAGGGAGCGGCGGCCATGAAAATGCATGATGCCGAAGGCCTGGAGCGTATTCTCGAAATCTGTAAGGAAAATGAAATTATTTGCGTGGCAGATGAGGTAATGACCGGCTTTGGCAAAACCGGTAAATATTTCGCTTCAGATTACCTGGAAACCAAGCCTGATATTATTTGCATGTCCAAAGCCCTTACTGCCGGTTTGCTGCCAATGGGCTTAACTTCCTGTACTCAAAAAATTTACGATGCTTTTTATTCAGACGATATTGGGAAAGGCCTTTTTCATGGGCACACTTATTCGGCCAACCCTTTGGCATGTGCAGCGGCTTTGGCTGGAGTGCACTTATTGCTTTCCGAAGAAATACAGGCAGATATAAAGAGAATTACCAACTCTCACCGGGATTTTCACGATAAGATAAAAAATCATCCAAAGGTCACCAATACGAGACAGCTGGGAGTAATCTATGCTTTTGATCTTAATGTTGAAATGGAACGTTACGGCAACATAAGAAATAAGCTGTTTAAGCATTTTATGGATAGTGGAATTTTTCTTCGCCCGCTGGGAAATACCATCTACATCCTGCCGCCTTTTATAACTACAGATAAAGAGCTGGAGAAAATATATAGCAGTATAGAAGCTGCACTTGAAAAGTTTTAGCTGAAAATTTAACGTTCGGGATTGAAAATTCTTTGCGTTCGCATTTATTTATTTGCGACTTTTAAAAGAAAAATCCTGAAATTATGATGCACCCGGACACGGAAATCCGTTTTATAAGTGAAGAAATTGGTTATGGAGTAGTGGCTTTAAAACGCCTTCCAAAAGGCACCATTACCTGGGTACAGGATGAGCTGGACCAGATTTATACCCCGGCAGAGGTGGAGAAAATGAGTGAATTTGCCAAACAGATGATAGACAAATACACCTTTAGGAACAATAAGGGAAATTTTGTCCTGTGTTGGGATACTTCAAAATATGTCAATCACAGTTTTCGCTCCAACTGCCTTTCCACGGCTTATGATTTTGAAATTGCCGTGCGCGATATACAGGAAGGAGAAGAGCTTACCGATGATTACGGATATTTAAATGTAACCGAAGCTTTTGAGGCTAAGGATGAGCATACCGAAAGAAAAGTGGTTTATCCCAACGACCTGGAAAAATTTCATCCGCAGTGGGATGAGCAGCTGCAGGAAGCTTTTGAGCATATTAAGAACGTAAGCCAGCCTCTGCAATCTTTGATTTCTGCGGAAGTGCAGCAGGAGATAGAAATGGTACTGGAAGGCCGGAAAGAAATGAAATCTATTCTACATTGTTACTATAATGAAGATTAGCCGCCTGTAATTATTTCTTATTAAAATTTATTGGCTAAAATTTAGCAGAAGCTTCAGCAGGGCTTATTTTTGCTGAAAAATTACCGCTTTGAAAAATCCTGTTTCCATTACTTCCATCGGTTCGGTTTCTGCATTGGGGGAAACTTCAGAAGAAATATGGCAAAATTACCTACGCCCTGAACACTGCCTAAAAAAAGGAAATTTTGAAAGAAATGAAGCCTACGCGGGTTTCCTTCCGCAGAAATCAAAAGATGAAGTTGAGAGGTTAAGGACTGAAAATGCTAATTTTAGGTATGTGGATGACTCGGTATTATTCGCAATTTTCGCTGCAAGGCAGGCGGTGAAGAAAGCCGGCTGGCAAAACGATAAAAATATAGGGATTAATATTGGCAGTTCCCGTGGTGCCACCGGGTTGTTTGAAAAATACCATGCATCTTTTCTTGAAAATGGCAAAGCTGAAACCCTTGCTTCCCCAACCACCACTTTAGGAAATATTTCTTCCTGGGTGGGGCAGGACCTGGAGGCTAGCGGCCCGCAATTTTCCCACAGTGTCACCTGTTCTACCGGGCTCCACGCTGTATTAAACGGGATTGCGTGGATGCATGCCGGGTTTACGGAAAAATTTTTGGTGGGCGGTAGCGAAGCCCCTCTTACTCCTTTCACGATCTCACAAATGCAGGCCATGAAGATTTATGCTTCAGAAGATCTGGATTATCCCTGCCAGGCCCTTAATATGGAGAAATCCAGAAATTCCATGGTTCTTGGGGAAGGAGCCGGCATTATATGTATGGAATCCGGGGGAGCTGAAAATGCTATTGCTAAAATTGCAGGAATAGGTTACGCGACTGAAAAGCTGAAGCATAGCGTATCTATTTCTGTGGAAGGGGAATGTCTTCAGAAGTCAATGAAAATGGCCCTTGAAAATAGAGATCCGGAACAAATTGATGTTGTGGTTACTCATGCTCCGGGAACTATAAAGGGAGATTTAGCTGAAGTTAATGCTGTAAAGGCAGTATTTGGTGATAAAATTCCCGCGATTACTTCGAATAAATGGAAGCTTGGCCATACCTTTGGCGCTTCTGGAGTCTTGAGTATGGAGCTTGCTGTTTTAATGCTTCAGAACCAGCAGTTTATTCCTGTGCCTTTTTCAAATTTCAGTAAAAATCCGCAAAAACTGGAACATATTCTGGTAAATGCGGTGGGATTTGGAGGCAATGCTGTTTCTGTTTTACTTAGTAAAGCTTAAAATCTTTGCCGGGGAAGGCTTATTAAACTTCAGTTTTAGTTATTTTTGAATACAAATTAAATTTCATGGCTACAAAACACAACTGGACCAAGGAAGAAATTCTAGATATTTATAACAAACCTTTAATGGAACTGCTTTATGAAGCAGCCACCATTCACAGGCAGCATCACGATCCAAATACCGTACAGGTTTCCACACTTTTATCAATTAAAACGGGAGGTTGTCCCGAAGATTGCGGCTACTGCCCACAGGCCGCCAGGTATCACACCAATCTTGAAGGGAATGACCTTATGAGTGTAAACCAGGTAAAAGCACAGGCCTTAAGAGCAAAAGCGGCGGGCAGTTCCCGTGTTTGTATGGGAGCCGCCTGGAGAAATGTTAAAGACGGGGAAGAGTTTGACAATGTTCTTGAAATGGTACGTACCATAAACAAACTGGAGATGGAAGTTTGTTGTACCCTGGGAATGCTTACAGAAAACCAGGCCCAGCGATTAGCTGAAGCCGGTTTATACGCTTATAATCATAACCTGGACACATCAGAAGAATATTATAAGGAAGTGATTTCCACCAGGGGTTACGAAGACAGGTTAAAAACCATAGATAATGTGCGTAAAACCAATGTTACCGTTTGTAGCGGAGGGATTATAGGAATGGGGGAAAGTGCCAACGACCGTGCGGGCATGCTGGTGGCCCTCTCAACACTCAATCCGCAGCCGGAATCTGTGCCAATAAATGCGCTGGTGCCGGTAGAAGGAACACCAATGGAGGAGCAGGAGCCTGTTTCTATCTGGGAAATGGTAAGGATGGTGGCTACGGCAAGGATTGTGATGCCAGAAACGCAGGTAAGGCTATCTGCCGGTAGGACTCAAATGAGCAGGGAAGGGCAGGCCATGTGCTTTTTTGCCGGGGCAAATTCAATTTTTGCCGGGGATAAACTATTAACCACGCCAAATCCCGATGTAAACGAGGATATGGAAATGTTCAGGGCGCTTGGTTTAAATCCGCAGAAAGCTTTTGAGAAAAAGGAGCAGCCACAAAGTATAGATGCAGAAAATTCCCAATTTCGCCCAATGGGTGAAAAACCAAAATGGTCCAGGCCGGGGCACGTAATCGATAGAAACCTTCAGGCCCAGCAAAAACTAAAAAGTAAAGCGTAATTTTTTGTTGCAGGATGTATACCATATCCCGCTTAAGATGGGCAAAAATAGGCATTAGCTTTTCTGGAAAAGCAAAAAATCCGGGGCGTGCAAGGGGATCAAATTTATAATTGAGCAAGCTGTATAACATAAAGAAGTGGAGAAACTGAATGAGGATGAAGGATGAAGGTCTTAAATTAAAGCAAATACCCAGGGAGGAACGAATTTCCAAATCAGATTTTTTGGAAAAATACGTGAGGCCGCAAAAGCCTGTGGTTATAGAACATCTTATAGAAGACTGGCCGGCATATAAGAGGTGGAACCTCGATTACATTGAAGAAGTTGCAGGAGAAAAGGTGGTACCTTTATATGATGACCGCCCCATTTCTTCAAAATTTAAATTTAACGAGCCCCATACTAAGATGAAGATGTCTGAGTATATAGCGCTTTTAATAACCCGTCCCACCAATTATCGTATTTTTTTATACCATATGCTTAAAGAGGTGCCAAAACTTCAGCAGGATTTTGATTTTCCAGATCTAGGGCTGCGGTTTTTAAAGCAGTTGCCCACCCTTTTTTTTGGAGGCGAAAATTCAAAGGTTTTTATGCACTATGATATTGATTTTGCCAATATCCTTCATTTTCATTTCCACGGAAAAAAACAGTGCATTTTATATCCACCTTCAGAAAGCCGGTACCTCTACAAGGTGCCTCACGCTTTAATTTCAAGAGAAGATATAGATTATACAAACCCAGATCTTGATAAATTCCCGGCCCTTAAAAAGGCACAGGGTTACGTAACCGAATTAAATCATGGAGAAACACTATATATGCCTGAAGGTTACTGGCATCAAATGACTTACCTAACAGCCGGTTTCTCCATGAGTCTACGCGCCACCCCCAGAACGGTGACTAATTTTTCCAAAGCTGTCTATAATCTTATTTTTATGAGGAATTTTGACAATTATATGAGAAAATGGAGGGGGCAAAAATGGATAGATTATAAAAATGAGCAGGCGGTAAAAAGAACTCACCGTAAAAATAACATAGAAGGCTAAATAGGATTTCATGCAGGGTTATATGCTATTTACCTCCTAAACGCCTGTTAAGCATTGTTAATCATTGCCAATTCTTCCAAAAGAATTTTTTTTGCGCTTAATCTTTTAAGAACTTAAGGAATAGATAAACTTAAAAAATAAAAGTTATGAGCAAAGAGAAGAATAAAGAAGTTCAACAAAAATTTGGTGAGGCCATAAATACCGGAAATCTTGAAAAAATAAGGGATTTAGTGGCTGATGATGTAAAAGAACATGATCCGGCTCCTAACCAGGGTCCGGGACCACAGGGGTACATAGATTTTTTTAGCATGATGAGAAATGCTTTTCCAGATATGAAAGTAGAAGTGGAACAACTGGTGGCCGATGAAGATAATGTGGCTTTTGCTTATACACTTACGGGAACACATAAAGGCGATTTCATGGGAGTGGCCGCAACAGGAAAACCTATAAAGGCCAGGGGAATGCAAATTAGCCGTTTTGAGGATGGAAAAATGGTGGAAAGATGGGGCAGCAGTGATGAGTTGGGAATTCTGAAACAAATAGGAGTAAAGCCCGTCTAGTAGCCTTTTAAAAAAAACTGTTGGAGACCTCGTATACCAGCTGAGCTTCATAGCCCCGGCGGAGAAGATAATCTGCTAATTTTTTCTTCTTTTTGTAAACATCAGCTTCATGAATAAGGTTTAATTTTTTCTCTGCGATTTCCTGCAGAGTTTGATAATATTCGTCCTCATCAATTTCGGTGAGGGCGATTTTTATTATAGGGGAAGAAATTTCCCTTAGCTTAAGTTCCTGCTTAATTTTAATCCTGCCCCATTTTTTTATTCTGAATTTCCCGCGCACATAAGCCCTGGCAAAGCGTTCTTCATTTAAAAAGTCCTCCTGCATTAGCTTAAAGATAATCTGCTCCTGCGCCGCGGGAATCATATTCATTTCTTTTAGCTTTTCTTCCACTTCTTTATGGGAACGGTCGCGGTAGGCGCAAAACTGCATCAGCTTCATGGTAGCTTCCTTTACGGTGTAGGATTTATGGGTGTTGTTGTTCAAAGTTTTAAGGTTGCAAAGTTTGAAAGTTTAAAGGTAAAAGAATTGTGTTTTTTACCTTTATGTCTTTCAGCAAAAAATTTCAGAAGGAAATAAACTGGTGTGGCAAATGATATAAAACAAAAAAACGCCTCCCGAATTAACGAAAGGCGTTTTTCAATTTTATATAATTACTTTCCCGTCTTTATCGTGAAAGTGGTATTCTAAATACGTGTAAGCGTCTCTAGGTAATATTTTCACCCAACGTTTATGGTCCATAAACCATTGCGATCGGGGAGATGGAAAACCTTTAGTTAAAAAGGCTGCAATAAAGGGGTGCGCACTAAGAGTAATTTTTTTATGATTTTTCTTAAGTAACTTCTCAAAGTCGGCCTTGATCTTGTTTATTAAAATAATTGGTGCCTCAATTTCACCGCTTCCGTTCGGGTTAATCTCACGGGTTTTAATATTCATTTCAGGCCTTACGCGCTGTCTTGTAATTTGTATCAATCCAAATTTACTTGGTGGCAATATTTTATGTTTTGCCCTGTCATCACTCATTTCTTTTCGCAGGTGGTCAAAGAGTTTTTTTCTGTTCTCGGCTTTACCCATATCGATAAAGTCAATAACAATAATGCCACCCATATCGCGAAGTCTTAACTGGCGGGCTATTTCAGTGGCACTAATCATATTCACCTCGAGTGCGGTATCTTCCTGGTTTTTGGATTTGTTGGACCGGTTGCCACTGTTTACGTCTATAACATGCATGGCTTCGGTATGTTCTATTACCAGATAGGCGCCTTTACTCATGGAGACGGTGCGCCCAAAAGAAGTTTTTATTTGTCTTTCGATACCGTATTTTTCAAAGATTGGTACATTGGATTGGTACAATTTTACTATTGATTCTTTTTCTGGGGCGATCTCGCCCACATAGTCTTTAATTTGTGTGTATAATGCCTCTTCATCTACCACTATAGAAGTAAAGGTGTCGTTAAAAATATCTCTTAACAGGGAAGATGCCCTGTTAAGCTCACCCAATACCTTGGAAGGGTGATGGGGCTTATACAATTTTTTACACATTGCCGTCCAGCGACCCATTAAATTTTGGAGGTCTCTGTCCAGTTCTGCTACTTTTTTGCCTTCGGCTACGGTTCTTACAATAATCCCAAAACCTTTGGGTTTTATGCTTTTTACTAATCTCTTAAGACGTTCCTTTTCTTCCTTGCTCTCAATCTTCTGAGAGACCGAAATGCGGTTGGAAAATGGGACCAGTACAATGTACCGGCCGGGGAGGGACAGCTCAGAGCTTATCCGGGGTCCTTTTGTAGAGATTGGTTCTTTTACAACCTGAACCAGTATCGATTGATTAGATTTTAAAACATCGGCAATACTGCCGTTTTTGTCTATATCTTTTTCAAAAGTAAAATTCTTTAGAGAATAATCTTTTAATTTACCTGTGCTTACACGTTTTATGAACTTCAGCAAAGAAGAAATTTGAGGACCCAGGTCATGATAATGTAAAAAACCATCTTTTTCATAACCTACATTTACAAATGCGGCATTTAACCCGGGGACAGACTTTCTAATTTTAGCGATAAATATATCGCCAACATTAAATTTGTTGTCATCTTCTTCCTTGTTGAGCTCAATAAGTTTTCCATCTTTTGTTAAGGCAAAATCTACAGCAGAGGATTCGGACCTAATAATTAATTCTTTGTCCACTCTTTTAGATTTTAATCTATATCTGCCTATGGCAGACACAGATGGATTAAACATTATTTTCTCACAGGGTTTTCAATCCTGAAGAAACTCTAACCTTTAAAAGGTTTAAGTTTCGATTTCAATGAACGTTTTTAACTAAAAAAAGTAGTGCGAGACTACTTTTTCTTGTGACGGTTAGCTCTTCTTCTTTTTTTACGCTTGTGCGTGGCTACCTTATGTCTTTTTCTTTTTTTACCACTTGGCATAGTGTTGTTTTTTTAATTAGTACTTTTTCTTATAAGGAACTGTTTAAAAACAGCGCTGTTATTCTTTTACTTCAACATTACTCTTAACCCCTTCTACAAAGATTTTTGCAGGCTTAAAGGCAGGAATATTATGAGCCGGGATCTTAATAGTAGTGTTTTTGGAAATATTTCTTCCGGTTTTCTCAGCCCTGGTTTTTACTACAAAGCTTCCAAAACCTCTCAAATATACATTGTCTCCACTTTCCAATGAAGTTTTAACTTCTTCCATAAAGGATTCAATAGTAGCCTGAACATCACCTTTTTCCATTCCTAGTTTTTCTGAAATGTTTGCTACGATATCTGCTTTCGTCATTTTCGATCTATTTAATTATAAATGGGGTTTAAATTTTCAAGGGTGCAAATATAAGAATTATATCTTCAATATTTCAAGCCTAATTCATTAAATAATAAAGGAATAAACATTTATAATTGCAATTCCATAATTAAGCCTATGAATTTCTCGAAAAAGCTGGTGAACTGGTATATTAATAACAGGAGAGAATTGCCCTGGAGGCAAACCAGTGATCCTTATAAAATATGGCTAAGCGAGATCATGTTGCAGCAAACCCGGGTAGCACAGGGCATGCCTTATTATTACCGTTTTGTTGAAACATTTCCCACTGTTTTTCATCTTGCGGAAGCTTCGCAGCAGCAGGTTCTTAAGCTATGGCAGGGATTAGGATACTATTCCCGCGCCCGGAACCTGCATGAAACGGCAAGGTACGTGGCAGGAGAGTTAAAGGGTGTTTTTCCTGAAAATTATAAAGCTTTATTAAAGCTTAAGGGAATTGGCGATTACACGGCCAGTGCAATTTCTTCTATTTGTTTTAATGAACCGGTAGCGGTTGTAGATGGAAATGTTTACAGAGTACTGTCGCGTTATTTTGATATAGATACTCCCATTAATACTCCTGAGGGAATTAAAGAATTTAAAAATCTGGCTGCAAAATTGTTAGATCATCAGGATCCTTCTACCTATAATCAGGCGTTAATGGAATTTGGTGCCCTCCAATGTAAACCAAAAAATCCGCTATGTGAAAGTTGCCCATTGAATGATGGATGCCTTGCACTTCAGCAAAAAAAGGTTTCAGAATTGCCGGTTAAGCTGAAAAAGGGGAAAATAAAGAAGCGCTTTTTCAACTATCTTGTTTTTCAGGCTGAAGATAACTCAACGCTGCTCAACCAGCGAACGGGCAGCGGAATATGGAATGGCTTGTATGAATTTCCGCTTATTGAAACTCAAAAGCAATTATCTGCAGCAGAATTTTTATCCTCAAAGGAAGTAGATGAAATTGTGGGAAAGAACAGTAAAGTTCAGCTCTATAATGAAAAACCTGTAGTGCATAAATTATCCCATCAACACATCTACGCCCGCTTTTGGTTGGTAGAAACGCAGGAACTGCCGCAGGAAGCGGTTCCCATGGAAAAAATTGAAGATTATCCCGTGCCGGTGCTTATCCAGAATTTTTTAAATGAATACGAACCTTCAGATTATTAGCTATTACTATTGAAATTTATGTTGATAAGATTATTAAGGCGACTAAATTTTCAGTATTTTACATGATAATGTTTAGGTTTTACAAGAATGTAATTTTCCTGAAGTGAATAATTTTTAGCTTTGCGAAATAAATTCAGTAAAACAGGCAAAGAAAACACATAGAAAGATGACAGGAACACTTAACAAAGTAATGCTCATTGGGCACACGGGAGATGATGTAAAACTGCATTATTTTGAAGGTGGCGGCGTAATTGGCCGTTTTCCACTGGCTACCAATGAGAGCTATACCAACCGTACCACCGGGGAAAGGGTAAATAATACCGAATGGCACAATATAGTAGTGAGAAATAAAGCTGCTGAAGTTTGTGAGAAGTACCTCAAAAAAGGGGATAAAGTTTACATTGAAGGCCGCATTAAAACCCGCAAATGGCAGGACGACCAGGGAAATGAAAGGTACTCGACTGAAGTGCAATGTACCGAATTTACTTTTCTTACCCCTAAAGGAGAAAGTGGTTCTGATTCTTCTTCTCAGAATACACAGGCTTATGGTGCGGGAAGCCAGTCAAAAAATGATACCTTTGCAAATCAAAATCAACCGATTGGACAAAACGAAGAAGAAGACGATTTGCCATTCTAGAGTTTAACTAAAATTTTCGCCTTTGGATCCGGAACCTCCCAGTTTGTTTTTATTTTGGGCCGCTTTCAATTTCACCCAGGTAATAAGTCTTATTATCTTGTTGCTCCTCCTGTTTTGCTCTGCACTCATCTCGGGAGCTGAGGTTGCTTTCTTTTCTCTTACCCCTGCAAATTTTATAACCGAGGACGGGAAAAGAACAAAAACCCAGGAAATAGTCATCAGGCTTTTGGACAAACCCAAAAAGCTGCTGGCCACGATACTTGTGGCCAATAACTTCATCAATATTGCCATTGTCCTGCTTTTCGATTCCCTGGCCGATGCGCTTTTTGGTGGGATGGATACCGTAATTTGGGGCATCGATTTTCGCTTCGTACTGGAAGTTGGGGTGGCTACTTTTCTTATCCTGCTATTTGGTGAAATTCTTCCTAAAGTTTATGCAAGCAGGAACAACGTCCGGTTTTCTAATTTTATGGCTTATCCACTAAACGTGCTGGATACTGTTTTATCGCCCTTAAGCACTCCCATGCGTGAAGCCACGCTGTACATTCAGGAGAAATTTGGAAAAAAGAAATCCTATATTAGTATAGATCATTTGTCCCAGGCACTGGAACTAACCAGCGAAGAAGATACTTCTAAAGAAGAACAGAAGATCCTCCAGGGCATTGTCTCCTTTGGCAATACCGATACCAAGCAGGTAATGCGCCCTAGAATGGATATTTTTGCCCTCAATGAAGCCGATGCCTATCAGGAAATTATTCCTGCCATCATAGAAAACGGATATTCAAGAATTCCTGTTTATAAAGAGAACATAGACAATGTTTCGGGCATCCTGTATGTAAAAGATTTGCTGCCTTACCTGGAAGAAAAAACATTTGAGTGGACCAGCCTTTTACGCGAGCCGTATTTTGTTCCAGAAAATAAAAAACTGGACGATTTGCTTAACGATTTCCAGAGCAAAAGAAATCACCTGGCCATTGTGGTAGATGAATACGGAGGGACCAGCGGGCTTATTTCACTCGAGGATATCATTGAAGAAATAGTAGGGGATATTAGTGATGAGTTTGATGATGAAGACCTTATTTTCTCAAAACTGGATGAAAACAACTTTATTTTTGAAGGCAAAACTCCGCTGAAAGATTTCTATAAAATCATAAAACTGGAAGATCCTTCTTCTTTTGAAGAGCAAAAAGGAGAAGCCGAAACCCTGGCAGGATTCCTGCTGGAGATTTCAGGCGGATTTCCGAAAAGAAATGACATCATCAATTTTCTAAACTATAGTTTTAAAGTGGAGGTGATTGATGATCGCCGTATTAAACAAATTAAATTGAGCATCGCGCCGGTATGAAGCTGAAAATTGTATTTTTTGTCCTTTCCTTTTTATTTTTTGCCTGTGCAGATAATCCCCAGCCAAAACCTAAAGCTTTTCTGGCTTTAAAATATCCTGAAGCAGATTATTCCCGTGTAGATATTGGCTGCCCTTATTCTTTTGATAAAAATGAGCTCGCCACTATTTCCCCTTCTTTAACCAAAACGCCCTGCTGGATAAACCTGGATTACGATTTATTGAACGGGTCTATTTATTTAACCTATCAGCAGGTGCATAATAATCTGGATTCTTTGCTGCGGGACGCCCAAAAATTGCCATTGCAGCACACCATTAAGGCCGATGCGATTGAGGGGGATATTTATACCAATGATGTGCGCAACACCTACGGGATGTTCTATGAAATCTCTGGAGATGCCGCTTCCCAGGCGCAGTTCTATCTCACCGATAGTACGGAGCATTTTCTTACCGGTTCGGTTTATTTCAATAGTCTGCCAAATTATGACTCTATAATTCCCGCGGCGGACTATTTAAAAAAGGATATGCGCCATCTCATGGAAAGCCTAAAATGGGAATAAGCCATAAATATTTCTGCGGAAGAAAAATCGTTCTGGAGATATAAATTCCAATTAATTCTTTAAAGCTTTGCAGGAATTGCGATTTTTGCGCTCTAAATATTTGCAATGCCTGCGAAAAACTTAAAATGGATTTACCTGATCTTGCTTTCCCTGGTATGGGGAAGTTCTTTTATTCTTATAAAAAAAGGTCTTGTAGGCTTATCGGCACTGCAGGTGGGTTCTTTCAGAATTATTTTTGCCGCGCTGTTCCTTATGCTCGTTGGTTTTAGGGCTATACTGAAGTTGACCAAGCGGCAATGGAAGTGGATCATTATATCAGGCTTTCTGGGTTCCTTCTTTCCCGTTTACCTCTTTTCTTTTGCTGAAACTGAAATAGACAGCGCCGTGGCTTCTATCCTGAATGCCACCACGCCTTTGCTTACCCTTGTTTTTGGCGGGTTATTCTTTAAAGCTGTTTTCACCCAAAATAAATTAACTGGGGTGGTAATTGGCCTTTTGGGAACAGCGGGATTAATCCTTAGCGGCGCAAGCGTAAATCCCGATCAGAATTATTTTTATTCCGGATTGGTGGTTTTGGCGGCAGGCTTTTATGCCATTAATGTAAACATCCTGAAAACTTATATGGGTGATATCTCTGCATTAGGAATAGCCGCAGGGAATTTTTTCATTTTGCTCTTTCCTGCTCTCGGCATGCTCTGGTTCTCCGGGTTTTTCTCTTCAGAATTCACACGCCCTGAAGTAATATCTTCAATAGGTTTTGTAGCGATATTGGGAATAATTGGCACCGGGGTAGCCATGATTATCTTTAACAGGCTGGTGCAAATTTCAGATCCTGTTTTTACCACTTCAGTTACTTACACCATTCCTGTGGTAGCTCTGGGATGGGGCATCCTCGATGGCGAGATTTTTAGTCTCTGGCAACTGGTTTCTGCAGCAGTAATATTTTTAGGAGTGTTTATTGTGAACCGCTCAAGGAATCTTTATACGAAAAAGAAGAAACAGGCGGTATAAAAAAAAGCCGGCATCTTTATTGAAAACCGGCTTTTCTAACATTAATAAAAAATTTCTACTCCTGGAAATCTGAAGCATCTACTCCTTCGTTTACCATAATATTGGTAACGTTAAATTTAAAGGTTTGTGGCCCTGCAGACTGGGTGATGGTGTAAGGGAATTTTACCCCGCTTACTTCCTTATAGTTGCTGTAGCCGGTAGGAATAGTCATGGTTTGGCCTCCCTGGCTTACCGTTTTTACAGATTGTACTTTAAGTCCGGTTTCGGCATCATAATAATCAACCTGGTTTTCACTGGCAGCCACCGCATAAGCGTCTTTTCCATCTACCTGTTCCATTCCTTTTAACTCTGCCCCAGTGGCATCAAGCTCCGGGAAGGGAGAAGCATCGGCCTTGGCAGCTGCTATCTGTTCATCAGAATAAGGGATTTTTTGCCCCTGGGCCAGAACAAAGCCTGTTTCACCATTAAATACCTGCTTATTCATGGTATTTCCTCCCATAGAAATTTCCTGGGCAAGTTTTCCTTCTTTGGTCCTCTTCATTTCAAGGTTCAGCTTCATCCCCTGTACTTCTGCTTCAGCTAACATTACAACACTTTCCACATCATCTACAGCATCGCGGCCCCCAATGGCATCAATATATTTTTCATATACCTTTTCAGCAGTCATGGAAGGATCCATGTTTTTATTATAATCTGGCTTATCTGCTGGTTCAGCATATTTATCATAATACTTCACCGGGATTTCTTTTCCGTTATAAGCGACTTTTTCAAGATTTTCCAAAACATCGCTTCCTTTTCCAACTACCACAATCCGTGCATTATCTGCCATAAAATATTTTTTGGCAACTCGCTGTACATCTTCCACTGTAACATCATTTATCCTTTCCAGGTAATTTTCATAAAAATCTTCCGGAAGATCTTCTGTCTCCACATCTAAGGCAAGGCTTGCCAGGGTAGAAGGCTGCTCAAGAGACAATACAAAGTCCCCGGTATATTTGGCCTTGGCATTTTCCAGTTCAGTTTTGCTAACAGGCTCATTTCTCATCCTGTAGATTTCATCAAGGAATGCAACAACAGCGCTATCTGTTACGGCATTTCTTACACTGGCACTGGCAACAAAAGTAGCGGCTCCATATTTGTCATTTCCCGTCCTGGAATAGGCGCCGTAAGTATAGCCCTTATCTTCGCGCAGGTTTAAAAACAGGCGTGCTTCCCCGCCACCTCCAAGAATTTTATTGGCCAAAAGTACAGGGAAATAATCCTCGTCCTTCATTTTTAGGTCTATGGTGTTTACCACGGCAATTTCGCTTTGTACCGCGTTGGGCATATCCACAAAATCAATTTGAGTATTATCTACGTTAGATACTGCAGGAATATTGTTTTGAGGAAGGTTGCTTTTTTTCCAGCTACTGAAGTTTTTCTTTACCAGCTTTTTTACGTTGTTGTAATCTACATCCCCCACAATCACCAGGTAAGCATTTTGCGGAACAAAGTAATTGTTGTAAAACTCTTTAGTGTCGGCCAGAGTAATTCCTTCCACGGTTTTTTGAGTGGCAAATTCCCCGTAAGGATGATCTTTGCCGTAAGCAAGCGCAGCTCTTACCCTTGAGGCGTTAAAGCTTACATCTTTTTGGTTTGCCTTTAAACTCTCAATTAGCCTGTCCTTGGCTTTTTCAAATTCTTCCTGAGTGAATTTTGGATTCAAAGCCCCGTCTGCCATAAGCTCCAGGATTCTTGGGAAATATTTTGAAAGCGCGTTGGCATTGGCGCCGCTGGCATAAAAATTAAGCCTGGCGCCAAGAAAATCTACTTCTTCATTAAACTTATCTTTGGAAATATTTTGAGTTCCTGTTCCCAGCAAATCTCCGGCCAGTCCGGAAACACCTGCTTTATCCCCTTCGGTAAAAGGAGGATTGTCCAGCCTTAGGGCCATGGAAACTCTTGGAAGCTTATGATTTTCTACAACCATTACTTTCAAGCCGTTGTCCAGGGTGAAGGTTTTAGGTTTTTCCACATTAACCTTAGGGGCGGGCCCGGGTTCTGGTTGTGTGCTGCGATCTATTTGTGCACTGGCTCCAACAGAAATAAAAAGGAGGAGTGCAAAAGCTAATATATTGTTTTTCATTATTCTTTATTTTTATAGATTTATTCTACATTTTTATAGATTTATTCTACGTTGCTGCTTTCTGGTAAATACTCAAGAACCACTCTCTGGTTTGGCTTAAGATATTCGTTAGCTACTCTTTTTATATCTTCTCTGGTAATGGATCTGTAAATTTCAATTTCATCATTTATAAGATCAGTATCTCCGTATAACAGGTAATCTCGGGCCAGAGAGTTAGCTATTCCGGCAACGCTGGAATTGGAATTAACATAGTTGCTTTCGGCTTTGTTCTGTAGTTTCTGAAAGTCTTTTTCTGAAATGAGTTCGTTTCTAAGCTTGGCGATCTCTTCTTCCATTTCCTGGTTAAGCGTGTCTAAAGAAGTGTCTCCCAATGGAAGGGCAAAAATAAGATACATACCGTAATCTTCCTGTTCAAGATTAAAGGCGGCTACCTGCAGTGCCTGTTTTTGATCGTCTACCAGCTTTTTGTAAAGTTTTGAACTGTTACCGCCGCTTAGGTAGTCAGAAATCATATTCAGGACATAAGAATCCTTATCGGTAAATTCCGGAGTTCTGTAAGCAAGAACAGTTGCGGGAATCTGGATGTTTGGATCTGTGGCCGTGGCATCTATCTGCTCTCTAATTGGCTCTTCTTTCGGCATTTCCCTGTTAATTTTTTCTCCTGAAGGAATAGGGCCAAAATAATCCTGGATCATTTTTTTGGTTTTGGAAATATCTATATCTCCCGCAACCACCAGTACCGCATTATTAGGTACATAATATTTATCAAAATATTCCTTGAATTCTTCAAGGGTGGCAGCATCAAGATCTTCCATATAACCTACATTGGGATCTTTGTAAGGATGCTTTTCGAATAAATTTGAAGAAACAGATTGTAACAGGTTTCCATAAGGAGAATTGTCATATCTCATCCTTCTTTCTTCTTTAACTACTTCATTTTGTGTATCCACACCTTCCTGTTTGATAATTGGGTGCATCATACGTTCCGATTCCATCCAAAGGCCCAGTTCCAGGTTATTGGAAGGGAAAATTTCATAATAGTAAGTCCTGTCATTGGTGGTGTTGGCGTTGTTGCTACCGCCGTTAGAGCTTACAATTTCAAACCATTTTCCTTTTGGAATGTTCTCGGTTCCTTCAAAAAGCAGGTGTTCAAAAAAGTGTGCAAAGCCGGTCCGGCCTTCTTCACGGTCTTTCCCGCCAACATGGTACATTACAGACGTGGCGACAACCGGTGCGGTGTTATCCTGGTGTAAGATAACGTGCAGGCCGTTATCTAAGTTGTATTCGGTAAACTCAACCTCCTGGGCAATACCATAGCTCCCAATAAAGAGCGCAATGGCCAATGTGGTAATTTTGTGAATCATTTCTTAATGGTTTTATTAATGCACAATATAGGTATATCAAAAGTTTAATATGTTACAGGAATAGACCTAATATTCACCGGGGTTTTAAAGATGAGCAGTTCCCAGCAATAATTGTAGCACCTGTTTGGCCTGTTGTTATAAGTATATTTTTGTTCTAAGGTAGAAGGGGGTAAAAATTACTGTTTTGCGCTGTGAAGGCTGCTTTTATAATAGCAAGCCCGGAAATGGGCCCTGGTTGTTGGAGGTGTCTTTTATAGCAATTGCCTAATATGAGCGGGCTTATATAGCAAAATTAACATGCTGTTAAGGCAGATTGCGTCATATTTTCCTGAAATTTATGATAAAATAAGTTTCATTATGAATAAACTAAGTATCCCCTTAAAATATGGAATTTTTACAGCTATTGCCCTAATTGCTTATTTTTTAATCTTGTCTATATTCGGGTTGAACGTTTTTCCTATCTACAGTCTTTTTAATGCGGTAATAACCGCCGCAGGAATGTATTTGGCCATTAAACAATACAGAACTAAAAAAGGCGATAAATTTAAATATCAGAAAGGCTTTGCTACCGGGATGTTTACTGGGTTTATGGCTACCTTTATATTTACGGCATTCTTTGCGGTGTATGCGGCAGATATCAATCCCGAATTTTTTCATGAACTGGTCTCTATGTGGGAATCTGAATATGAAACTCCTCTTGGCCTCGTGATTTTTGCCGTGGCTTTAATGGGAGCTTCCACCACCGTTGCCCTTACCCTCACTTATATGCAATTATTTAAAAGATCCTGGAATACCAAGGAAGGAAAGAAACATCAGATATAAAGTCCGGAAAATGTACAAAGGCTTTGCGAATTAATTAATTAGGATTATATTTGCACCCGCTTATAAATAAGCGAGATTATCTTTAGATATATAAATATAATTAATTTAATACGCTATGTACGCAATTGTAGAGATAGCAGGGCAGCAATTTAAAGTTGCAAAAGACCAAAAAGTATTCGTACACCGTTTAGCGGGAGAAGAAGGAGATGAGATCTCTTTTGACAAAGTTCTTCTTGCCGGTGATGGTGACGATGTTACGCTTGGCGCCCCGGCTATAGAAGGTGCTCTTATTGGAGCCAAGATTACACGTCATCTTAAAGGAGACAAAGTAATTGTTTTCAAAAAGAAAAGACGTAAGGGTTACCGTGTGAAAAATGGTCACCGCCAGGCTTTAACTGAAATCCAGATTGGGGATATCACTCTTAAAGGTGGTAAAAAATCTTCGTCTTCAGAAAAGACTGAGAAAAAGGAAGAATCCAAAGCTAAACCTGACAGCACTTCTGAAGATTTAAACAGCAAAACGGTTGTTGAATTGAGAGAAATGGCTAAAGATAAAGGTGTTGAAGGATATTCTTCAATGAAAAAAGCAGAACTAATTGCTGCATTAAGCTAATTTTATTAATATTCTAAAACTAAAATAAGATGGCTCACAAAAAAGGAGTTGGTAGTTCCAAGAACGGTAGAGAATCAGAATCAAAACGCCTAGGGGTAAAGATTTTTGGAGGACAGGCTGCCATTGCTGGAAATATCATAGTTAGACAAAGAGGAACTGCGCACAATCCAGGTGAAAATGTGTATGCAGGAAAAGACCATACTTTACACGCTAAAATTGATGGTGTGGTAAAATTTACTAAAAAGAAAGACAATAAATCTTATGTTTCTGTTGAACCATTTGAGGCATAGAAAATTTTTCTTATAAGATTAAAAACCTTCAGGGAAAGCTGGAGGTTTTTTTATGCTTAAAAATTAAGAATCATTATAAAGATAATTGGTGAATAAAATATTTGATTTTTCACTTAACATTTTTATACACACTGGCGGCTGCGCTTAAAAAGTTTCCGCTAAACCGAAGCTTGAAAACAGCAATTTTGTGTCTATGAATGATGGGATAATCTTCTGTTTGTATGAACTTATAAAAGAACACCCGGAAGGGAGGATATTTAATCAGGCAATTTCATCATAAAAAAATCCCACTCAATTATTTTAAGTGGGATTTTTAAATTTGTCTACAGTCTACAGTCTACAGTCTACAGTCTACAGTCTACAGTCTACAGTCTACAGTCTACAGTCTAGTACCTGTAATATTCGGGTTTAAAAGGCCCTTTTACTTCCACGCCAATATATTCTGCCTGTTCCTGGGAAAGTTGAGTAAGTTCCACTCCAATTTTCTCAAGGTGAAGGGCTGCTACCTTTTCGTCTAAATGCTTTGGAAGCATGTAGACTTTGTTTTCATATTTGTCTGAATGGTTCCAAAGTTCTATTTGCGCCAGGGTTTGGTTTGTAAAGGAGTTACTCATCACAAAACTTGGATGCCCGGTGGCACAGCCAAGGTTTACCAGCCTTCCTTCAGCAAGGAGAATGATATCCTTCCCGTCTATAGTATACTTATCTACCTGTGGTTTGATTTCATTTTTAGTCTCCCCGTAATTTTGATTTAACCAGGCTACGGCAATCTCATTATCAAAATGGCCAATATTACAAACAATAGTTTTGTCTTTCATGGCTTTAAAATGCTCGCCGCGAACAATGTCTTTATTTCCTGTGGTGGTAATCACAATATCTGCTTTTGGAAGAACAGTTTCCAGTTTTTTCACCTCATACCCATCCATGGCAGCTTGCAGGGCGCAAATGGGGTCAATTTCAGTCACCGTTACAATGGCTCCGTTTCCTCTAAAAGAAGCAGCAGTACCTTTTCCCACATCTCCATAACCACAAACCACTACGCGTTTACCGGCGATCATCACATCTGTGGCACGGCGAATAGCATCAACAGCACTTTCCCGGCAACCATATTTGTTGTCAAATTTTGATTTGGTAACCGAATCGTTCACATTAATGGCCGGCATAGCAAGCGTGCCTTTTTTCATGCGCTCATATAAGCGGTGAACTCCAGTGGTGGTTTCTTCTGAAAGTCCACGGATACCTTCCGTTAATTCCGGATATTTATCAAAAACCATATTTGTTAAATCCCCGCCATCATCCAGGATCATATTTAAAGGCTTGCGCTCCTCTCCAAAGAAAAGGGTTTGCTCTATACACCAGTTAAATTCCTCTTCAGTCATTCCCTTCCAGGCATAAACAGGAATTCCTGCTTCGGCAATTGCTGCTGCAGCCTGGTCTTGTGTAGAGAAAATATTACAGGAACTCCAGGTAACTTCAGCCCCTAAAGAAACTAATGTTTCAATAAGCACAGCGGTTTGAATGGTCATATGTAAACAACCTGCAATGCGGGCACCTTTTAGCGGTTGTTCATCTTTAAACTCTTCCCTAAGCGACATCAAGCCCGGCATTTCGGCCTCAGCCAGTTCAATTTCTTTTCTTCCCCATGCGGCAAGGGAAATATCTTTTACTTTATAAGGCGTATAAGCCACCGTTTTAGTAGACATATTATTATATTTGGATTTTATCAAATTTAGTTGCAAAAGTAATCATTATCTAACAAAACTGCATGCCACTTTACAAAACAATAACAGTTGATGAGCATACTAAAGTCCTCATTTGGAAGATTGAAGAGTCTCTGGAATGGCTGAGTAAAGATGTTCAGTTAACCCCTCATTGCCAGAAAAGGGTAGATGGAATGAAGTCTGAAATCCACAGGAGAGGATTCATGAGTATCAGGCATTTAATGGCTGAAGCCGGGTATACAGATTATGATCTTTATTATGACACTCTTGGAAAGCCGCACCTTAGGGATCATAAATACATTTCCATTACCCATTCTTTCAATTTTACGGGGATTATAGTTAGTGATAAAGAGGTAGGAATAGACATTGAAAAGCAGCGGGACAAAATCCTTAAAATAGCCGGAAAATTTACTCCTTTAAAAGAATATCATACCCTAGCCAACGAGGATGCATTAATAAGAAAGCTCACCATTGTCTGGGGCGCCAAGGAATCTATTTATAAACTGCAGGCAGAGCCGGGCCTTGGGTTCCTTCAGCATATTAATATAACCGACTTTGACTTTGACGATACTTCCACTACCGGGAAGATTATGTTTAGAAACAATACCTGCGAATTCGATCTTAATTTTCTGGAATTTGAAGGATTTACCTGTGTCTATGCCATGCGGGCTGAAGGCACCGGAGAAAAAGCAAACATTTCTGCATGAGTACTATTTCTTCTGAATTCTTTAATTGCGCTATTGAATCATCAAAGCAACTATGTGTACTTATAGATCCTGATAAATTTGACAATGATCGTGCAGCTTTTTTTCTGAAAGCTTTACCTGTAGAAACGGCTTATATTTTGGTAGGTGGCAGTACAGTGGCCCCCTGCAAAACCGAAGCAACCGTAAAAACCCTTAAAACATTTACCAAAACACCTATAGTTCTATTCCCGGGGGAATACACTCAAATTACAGAAGCAGCAGACGGGATCTTGTTCCTTAGCCTGCTTTCGGGGCGAAATCCCGAATATCTTATAGGCCAGCAGATAAAATCGGTTTCCCGTTTGCGTAATTCAAAACTGGAAATTATACCTACCGGTTATATTTTAATAGATGGAGGAAAAGAATCTGCAGTGCAGCGGGTAAGCAATACACTTCCGCTATCGCAAAACAATGTGCAGCTCATTGTAGATACTGCCCTGGCAGGACAGTTTTCGGGGAAAAAACTTATCTATCTGGAGGCAGGAAGCGGCGCAGGGTATCCGGTTTCAGAAGAAATTATTTCCGCAGTTAAAGCAGCTATAGACCTCCCGCTAATGGTAGGTGGAGGAATTTGTGACACCACACAACTTCAGAAAGCTTATAAGGCTGGAGCAGATCTTGTGGTGATTGGAACAGCTTTTGAAAAAGGAAATTTTGCAGCTCAAGCTTCCAGGCTTTCCTTAGAATCCTCAGAGTCTTCCCGGTAACGTGCCTCAAATTATAAATACGAACCTATTAAATAATTATAATTTCAAATAAGCCATTTATGCAGCCCATTTTTGATTTTTTCTTTGGCCAGTACTATGGAACGCCTACTTACCTTATCGTCCTGGAGCTAATAGGCGTCTTTTTTGGTTTTTTGAGCGTGATCTATTCCAAAAATGACAACATCCTGGTGTATCCCACAGGCATTATAAGTACGGCCATTTTTGTCTATATTCTTGCCATTTACGGCCTTTTAGGGGATATGATGATTAATGCCTACTATTTTTCCATGAGTATTTACGGCTGGTATATCTGGACCCGCAAGGTAGATCCAGATCATTTTACCCCCATAACCAACACCACCCGCAAAGAAAACTGGCAGTCGGTCTTTATCTTTTTGGTTACTATGGTTTTTGTTTTTGCGATCTATGAATATTTTAAAAAGTGGAACAACTGGACCGCTTATGTGGACACGGTGACCACGGCAATATTTTTCGTAGGCATGTGGCAAATGGCTAAAAAAAAGATAGAAAATTGGATTTTCTGGATTGTGGGAGACATTATCTCGGTGCCACTTTATTTTTACAAAGGGCTTACCTTCACAGCCATTCAATATTTTGTATTTACAATAATTGCAATTTACGGTTACAAAGCATGGAAGAAAAACTTGCGCAACGACCTTCGTCCTGCATAAAAATAGTCTTATATGGTCCGGAATCTACCGGGAAAACTACACTGGCCAATCAATTAGCCGCTCATTACAACAAGCCGCTGGTAAAAGAATATATGCGGGAATATCTTCAGAAAAAATGGGATGAAAAAAAAGAAATTTGCGAGGTAGAAGATTTAATTCCTATAGCAGCAGGGCAAATGCAGCAGGAAAACGCTTTAGCGCAAAAAGAAAAACAATTGCTCTTTTGCGATACCAACCTTTTAGAACTTAAGGTTTATTCTGAAGCATATTATAATGGCTTCTGCCCGCCGCAACTTCTTAAACATGCGTTAAACAACCACTACACTTCCTATTTTTTAATGTATATTGATACTCCATGGACGCCCGATGATCTTCGGGATAAGCCGGAGGATCGCCTTGGGATGTTCAACAGGTTTAAAGCTGCTCTTGAGGTACATCATAAACCCTTTGTTATTTTAAAAGGCAACCGGGAGGAGCGATTTAAAAGTGCAGTCTCAATTATTGATAACCAACTAAAAAAACAGCATAGTGAAACTTAGTGAAAAAGATCTTTCGCAGATACGGGAAAAAGGAATAAGCGAACAGGAAGTGGAAAGCCAGATTGGAATTTTTCGAAGAGGCAATATAAAAGTGGACATAAGCGAAGCGGCCACTGTAGGAAAAGGAATTTTTTCTTTTTCTGAAGAAGATAAACAGCAGCTTATCTCCTTATACGAAGACAAAAAGGAAGATCTTGAAATTATTAAATTTGTGCCTGCTTCAGGGGCTGCAACACGAATGTTCAAAGCACTTCACAATTTTGTAGATGAATTTGACCCTTCAGAAGAAAGCCTGCGCGATTATTTGGACAAGAAAGAAAACCACAGCCTGCAAAAGTTTTTTGAAGGGATGGAAAAACTTCCTTTTTACGACCTCGCATTGGATTATGCCCGCAGAAACACCGGGAATTTTGATGAACTATCCCATGATGAGCAGCGGCTGGAGCTTGTAAAAAATATTCTTTTTGAAGAGGGCCTTGATTTAAGCAATTATCCTAAAGGCCTTGTGCCTTTTCATAAATATAAAGATGGGTTCCGTACAGCCTTTGAAGAACATCTTGTGGAGGCCGCACATTTTATTGCGGTTAACGGTGTGGCAAAACTCCATTTTACCGTTTCTGAAGAGCACGAAGATAAATTTAAAGCTGAATTTGAAAAGATAAGGGAGCGTGCAGAGAAGCATACGGGAGTTGTATTTGAGGTTTCATTTTCTTTCCAGGATCCAAAAACCGATACTATTGCCGTAGATAACCATAATGAACCTTTTAGAACTACTGAAGGGGAGATGTTCTTTAGACCGGGAGGACACGGCGCTTTAATAGAAAACCTTAACGCTCAAAAGGTCGATCTGGCATTTTTAAAGAATATCGATAATGTGGTTACACAAAAGAATATTCCTAAAGTGGTGGAGTATAAAAAAATGCTTGCCGGCAAACTACTTCAGCTTCAAAAGCAGTGTTTTCAATACATGAAGCAGCTGGATTCCGGACATCTTGCTGAAAAAGAAATTAAGGAAGTTTCAGAATTTGTAAAAAAGGAACTCTTCCAGACCGGCAAAAATCTGCAGGACCTTTCTTCCAAAGAAAAAATAAGTTATCTGAAGGAGAAAATCAACCGGCCATTAAGGGTTGGAGGAATGGTTAAAAATGAAGGAGAACCCGGCGGTGGTCCGTTCTTGGTACGGGATGAGAACGGTGAAATTTCATTGCAGATTATTGAAGGAGCCCAAATAGACCAGGACAATCCGGAACAGGTAAAAACAGCAAAGGAGGCTACTCACTTTAACCCTGTGGATATTGTATGTGGGCTTAAAAATTATAAAGGAGAAGCATTTAATCTTCATGATTATGTAGATGCCAGAACAAGCTTTATTGCAGATAAAACAAAAGATGGTAAACCTTTAAAAGCTTTGGAAAGACCAGGATTATGGAATGGAGCCATGTCTAAGTGGAATACTGTTTTTGTGGAAGTTCCGGTCTCTACCTTTAATCCTGTAAAAACAGTGGCAGATCTATTAAAAAAATCTCACCAGCCAGATTAAACTTTTGGACCAGGAACAAATTTTAAAGGAACTTAATTATGCCGCCGTGAAAAGTTCGGGTGCCGGAGGGCAGCATGTTAATAAAACCGCTTCTAAGGTAGAACTGCAATTTAATGTGGAGCAGTCTCACGGGATTCAAGAGGAGGTGAAAATAAGGATTCTCAAGAATTTGAAATCCCGCCTTAGCAAAGAAAATGTACTTGTATTGCAGAGCGGGGAATCAAGAAGCCAGCATAAAAATAAAGTGCTGGTTACACAACGCCTGTTCGAAATGCTTGAAAGGGCTGCTAAAAAACCAAAAGTAAGAAAAAGAACAAAGCCAACGCGGGCTTCAAAAATGAAACGGCTGAAAAAGAAAAAAATGAAGGCAGAGAAAAAAGCCAACAGAAGGGATCCTCTTAAATAAGATTGGGTAATTTTTCCACAGGTAGGTGTGGCAACACAACTAAGTTTCCCCAGTTTAGAAGGAGAACATATTATCATTGTTTTTAAGTTTTCCTTTAATAACAGGCATTATGGAATAAAGAGGATAGGTGGTAGGGCTTGGTATAATTTTCTCTATAACTTTATTAGGTTAGATAGATAGATTGACTTATTTAATTGCAACATTAATTTGTTGGATTATTTAGATTTTCGGATTAAAAGAGGCTTGGGAAAGCCTCTTTTTTTGTGTAATGATTTCTGAATCATCCAGAATGTGTAAAAATTTCTACATAATATTTCCTTAAATCTCGTAAAATCTACATAATAAAAAACAATTTCCACAAATACAATACCTGTAAAGTGTTGATATTTATGATTTTGCCAACTAATGAAGCTTTTGGTACAATTATTCCTATAACTATAGCAGAACTTAAAGAAACATATTATGAAAAAGCTAGGATTATCATTAATTGCAGGTGCTGCATTTTTCTTCTCGACTAATATTGCCCAGGCACAGGAAGGTGAAAGTGAAACCCAAACAGAAGAAGTAAGTGCGGTACAGGATGCTCAGGATGGTTTTGAAACTATCGAAATCATGTCTTTGCCACAGGCAGTAAAAGTGGCTGTGATTAAAAGTTATGAAGGAGCTACCACAGAAAATGCGTGGGTAAAAACCGGAGAAGATGGAGAAAAAATTTACAAACTCGATATCAATGTAGATGGAGAAACCCAAACCGTAAAAGCAGATGCAGAGGGTAACTGGATTAAAGATGAGGAATAAACCAGTCCTTATTTTCTAAAATATAGCTGGGAAATGAGAGAAACCAACTCTTACAGCAACGGATGAAACAATTAGGTAACTAAAGAAAAGTATAAAGATCCTGTCCAGAGCAATCTGGAAGCCACTAACAAACACTAACCTGGGATTTGCATACTGGTGAATTACGAAAGTAGATGTTTTTTATCTGTTAAAATGGAAGTAACAATTTTAAGTTAGAATATAATTTACAATTGTAAGAAAAGAGGTCCTAACTAAGGCCTCTTTTTTTTATCTTTCAATTGAAATGCTAATCTTTAAAGATTGTTAACTTTGTAGCTTATACTTCATAAAAATTATGGCAAAAATTCTCTTAGTAGAAGATGACGTGGCCTTTGGGACCATGCTAAAAACTTTTCTTGTAAAAAGAGATTATAATGTTGAATTGGTTTTTTCTGCTACAGAGGCTTTTAAAAAGATATCTTCATTAAAACCCGATATGGTGATTACCGATGTTCGTCTTCCGGACAATAACGGGTTAGATATTCTCAAAGAGGCAAAGGCCATTAATGCTGCTATTCAGGTAATTGTAATGACGAGTTATGCGGAAATAAGCATGGCTGTAGATGCTATGAAATTTGGAGCCTTTGATTATGTTTCCAAACCCTTTCGTCCGGAATCCATCCTGCAAACCATAGAAAATGCCTTAAATACCAGGGCCGTTCAAAAAGAAGAAACTGCAGGGATACCAGAGCGTGGGGGAAAACAAAAATCTGCCGCCGCCGCAACTTCAAAAGGAAGTTTTATAAAAGGAGTGAGCGATGCTTCCCGTAAATTAAATGATTATATAGAACTTGTTGCTCCTACCAATATGTCTGTTTTAATTATGGGCGAAAGCGGGACAGGAAAGGAACAGGTTGCCAAAAGCATTCATAACCAAAGTAAAAGAAAATCGGCACCGTTTATAGCGGTAGATTGTGGGGCAATTCCCAAGGAAATTGCCTCCAGTGAATTTTTTGGACACATAAAGGGCTCATTTACAGGAGCCATAAATGATAAAACGGGCCATTTTCAGGCGGCCAACGGGGGCACTTTATTTTTAGATGAAATAGGAAACCTTAGTTATGAGCTTCAGGTACAGTTATTAAGAGCCCTGCAGGAAAGAAGGATAAAGCCCGTAGGCAGTAACATGGAAGTTGAAGTGGATATACGGGTGGTTACTGCAACCAATGAAGATCTGGCCCAGGCGGTGAAGGAGGGTGAATTTAGGGAAGATCTTTACCACCGCTTAAATGAATTTTCCATAAAAGTCCCTTCCCTAAAGGAGCGCACAGATGATTTAATGATTTTTGCTGATCATTTTCTGGATGAGGCAAACGCCGAACTGGAGAAAAACGTAGTGGGCTTTACTCCAAAAGCGGTGGAAGCTTTTCAGAATTATAACTGGCCGGGAAATTTAAGAGAACTGAAGAATATGGTTAAAAGGGCAGTGTTATTAACCCAGGACGATTTGATCCCGCTAAAAGTGTTGCCACACGAAATTTCCACAGCTGAAAAATCTGAGGAAAATTACGGCCTCTTCAAGAATAAAAATGAAGAACAACTTATCCTGGATGCTCTGGAAAAATCTTCCGGCAATAAAAGTAAAGCCGCAAGGCTGCTTTCTATAGACAGAAAAACCTTGTATAACAAATTAAAACAGTACGGGATTAAACTATAATTTCCCTTTCCAGGCTCTTCATTAGTTTCTTAATTTCTTTAATAACCTGTTCAATTTCAGGTTTAGAAATCTCCTGGTGCCTTTCCATTTTCTCGAGGCTTGGAATAACTTTTTTCGCCTTCATCTGCTTCAGCATGGGCAGCATTTTATGAGAAACGCGAGCCATTGTTTCTTCATCTCCTGCTGCCAGAGCCTGCTCCAGAGCATCAATATTTTCCCTGGAACTGTCCATAAAAGCTTTTAGAATTACCTGCATGGCCTCACTGTCTCCTCCGGAAAACAGGTAAATGTCCTCCAGGTTATACGCGGTGGAATTGTTTCTCTGTTTTTGAGTTTGGGTTTTTTTCTGTTGAATTTCCACCTTAAAAATTTCGGCAATTGTCTGTATAAGTTCTGCAGGACGGTAAGGTTTAAGCAAATTTCTGTTAAAGCCCGCTTTTTTATAAGTTTCAGAAGAAACCTCTCTTCTCCCGGAAAGCGCGATTACCGGGGTATGTTCAAGTTTGGGATTTTTGCGAATGGCTTTTATAAGCTGAAATCCATCAAGAATGGGCATTTGTATATCGGTAAGCACCAGGTCAAACTCTTCAGATTTTAATTTTTCCAGTGCTTCTTTGCCGTTCACGCATTTTACACAGCTAAAGCCAATAGATTTTACCAGCTCACAGGTAAGGGCAAGCTGGGAATTTTCATCATCGGCCACCAGGGCTTTTTTACCACTTAGATCTACCTGTTCAGGTTTTAATTCGGGTAAACCGGCTTTGGTTTTTTCTTTGTTAGGGGCAATGGCTACCGGTATTGTAACGGTAAACTCGCTACCTTCCCCGGGCCTGCTTTTTAATTTTATATTGCCTTTTAGAAGATGCGCCAGGCTTTTGGTAATGGTAAGCCCCAGGCCTGTGCCGCCATAGCGCTTTTCAATTTTACTGTTTTCCTGGGAAAATTCTTCAAATATTTCTTCCTGCTTTTCTTCAGAAATTCCTATTCCCGTGTCTTTTACAACAATTTGAAGTTCAGCATCTTTAGTTTTTTCAATAATGTTGGCAGTAACACGAATTTCCCCTTTTTCAGTGAATTTATAAGCGTTGGTCACCAGGTTGGCAATGATCTGCTTTATCCTGAAAGGATCACTCATTACCTCTGTATCCGTTTCTTCTGAAACCTTTACAATTACCTCAATTTCCCTGTTTTCTTCCGCAGGAATATTGTTATAAACAGTGTCTTCAATTAACTTCTTCGGATTAAAAGGCAGATTTTCCACCAGCATTTTTCCGGCTTCCAGTTTAGAGAGGTCCAGGAGGTCATTCACCAGGTGGAGAATAAAATCTGAAGATCGTTTAATCTGGTCCAGGTAATGATTTTGTTTATTATTAAGTCCTGTCTTGTTCATTAAATCTGAATAGCCAATAACGGTGGTAAGTGGGGAACGCAGGTCATGAGTAATAGCAGCCATAAATTGCTCCCTTCTTTTCAGTAATGATTCTGCAAAATTCTTGGCATCTTCAAGTTGTAAACGATATCGCTGGCTTCTGGAAATATCCTCGAGGATAAGAATTAGAAATATCAGGATAATAAGTACGCTTATAATTCCCGCAACTATAATAATATTGGAGGTGCTTTCCAGCATTTGCTGGGAATTCCTGGTTCTTTGCATTGCAGCCGCACGTTCTTCCTGTTCAATTTTTGCAAGTAGACTTCTAAGCTGTTGGTTAAGGATCATATCGTTATCCAGTAACTGGTTTTCCTTTTGGATAACGGTATTTTGGAATTGACGGTTGGCATATTCCAGTTCGCTCAAAACCTTTTTAACCGAATTTACCAGGGAATCTGCCGTTCTGGTGGTTAAAGGCTGTGCATTATCCTTGCGGGCATACTCCAGGAGATCTATAAGAACCTTCCTCTGGTACGGTTTCAGGTTTTGAAATCGACCTTCATAATTATCCTGGGCAAAGGTTTCATCCACTCTTCTTAATTCCCGAAGCACCTGGGAATAGTAATTTGTATTGCGGTCTTTTTTCCGTAATTCCAGCAGTTCCCAAAGGTTTTCAGATTTTTGAGTGAGCAGTTTGGAAATACTGTCCAGCTCTGTTTGCATTATACTATCAGTATATGTTCTTTTAAGCAGCTGCATATCTGCCCTAATGCTGTCAATCTGGCTTTCGTAGAGGATGCTGTCTTTAGGGGCGCCGGTTTGTATTAGCCTTCTGCTGGTATTCTCTGTCTCATAAAGGTCTGTAGTAATTTCACTAACCATAAAAAGCTGCTCATTGTTGGTACTATTGTTCTGGTTAAGGCTGGTAAATGCAATTACTTTGGTATAGACGAACCAAATGGCAATACCTACCAGGGTTGCCAGGATCACATACCCTGCAACTACTTTAAAGGTTATGGAGCGTCTTGTGTTTTGCATATTTCCGGTTCTTGCTTGGGAATTGCGCAATCTTATTATTTTTTCTTTGATGAGCTTTAAACAAATGCGATGTTTGGCTTCAGTAAAATTACATCAATAAATCAAACGAAATAAAATATTGGATATTGAAAAAAGCTGTTTACATTTGCGGCACATCTCAAAGGGGTGCCTTTAAAAGAGGCTGAGATCATACCCAATGAACCTGGGCGGGTAATGCTGCCAAGGGAAAGCGCGAAAGCGTTGCGTATGTTTACTCCTGAAAATGCCAAAATTGAACGGCGGTTTCAGGATTTTTTATTTTAATTATAAACCAAGGAATAATTGCCCCTTTTATTCGTAAAAAATTGTTACGAATGAAAAACGTTTTATTTTTCCTGGGCCTGCTATTCTTCTCGCTGCAGGCTTTTTCTCAAGAGTACACCTTAAGTGGTAAAGTTACCGATGCACAAACTGCTTTGCAGGGAGTTTCAGTTTTTGCTATTGGCACCGGCACCGGGACGCAAACCGATGAAAATGGAAATTATTCCCTTCAGCTTAAAGAAGGAGAATATACCATCCTGTTTTCTTTTGGAAACCGTAAGAGAATCCAGGTGAACCTTACTGAAGATAAAGTGCTTGATGTAGATATGAGTACCGCGGAAGAAGTATTGGATGAGGTATTCCTTTCTTCTGTAAGGGTTACTTCTGAAGATCCCATCACCTACAGTAATTTGTCTAATGAAGAAATTGAAGACCGTAATTTAGGCCAGGATATTCCTGTTTTGATGAATTATATGCCCAATGTGGTTTCTACTACAGATGCCGGCGCCGGGGTAGGTTACACGGGAATCCGGGTACGCGGGAGCGATGCCACGAGGGTGAACGTTACCGTAAACGGAATCCCGCTTAACGATGCCGAGAGCCAGGGTGTATTTTGGGTAAATATGGGAGATTTTGCTTCTTCTGTTCAAAACCTTCAGTTACAGCGCGGCGTGGGAACTTCTACAAGTGGTGCCGGCGCTTTTGGGGCCAGCCTGAACATCCTTACAGATCGTTACCAGGAAGAAGCGTCAGCGCAGTTGTCTAACAGTATTGGTTCTTATAATACTTTTAAGCATACGCTGGAATTTAGCACCGGGCTTATGGACCATCACTGGGAATTTGCCGGAAGGGCCTCAAAAATCAGGAGTGATGGCTATATAGACCGGGCAGAGAGTGAGTTGAAATCTTATTTTCTTCAGGGAACTTATGTAGATGATAATACCCTTGTAAAAGCCATCTCTTTTGGCGGAAGTGAAACTACTTACCACGCCTGGTATGGGATTGATGCAGAAATGCTAAGGGAAGACCGAAGGTTTAATCCCGCGGGAATGTACACCGATGAAGATGGAAATGTGCAGTTTTATGAAGATCAGACCGATAATTACTGGCAGGACCATTACCAGTTGTTGTGGAATGAGGATTATAACGAAAACTGGTCTTCCAACATTGCTTTGCATTATACCAAAGGAAGAGGGTATTATCAGGAATACCAGGAAGATGCCGCTTTAACCAATTTTGGCCTGCAGCCTTTTATGGCAGAAGGGGAAGAGGTAAATACCTCAGATCTTGTAAGCAGGGAATGGCTGGATAATGATTTCTACGGAACGGTCTTTAGTTTAAAATATGTTACTCAAAATGTAGATGCTGTAATTGGGGGAGGCTGGAACAGGTATGAAGGCGATCATTTTGGAGAGGTTATTTATAGCCGTTTCGCCAGGAATAATGATCCTTATGAGCCCTATTATGAAAGCACGGCTACAAAAACCGATTTTAATATCTATGGAAAAGCGACCTTTGCCATTACCGATGATCTGGCGGCTTACGCAGACCTTCAGCTAAGAACCATTAACTATGAAACGGACGGGATTCTGGATGACGGAACTCTTTTTAATGTAGACGATTCGTTTGAATTTTTCAATCCAAAAGCGGGAATCACTTATCAGCCGAATGAAAAGAGCAAGTTCTACGCGTCTTATGCCCGTGCGCACAGGGAGCCAACCAGGAGCGATTATGAAAACGGAGATCCCGATGCAGAAGAGCTGAACGACTTTGAACTGGGCTGGAGGTTTAACAGTCCCGGTGTGCAGGTGAATTCCAACCTGTATTATATGGATTATCAAAACCAGCTGGTGTTAACAGGAGACATAGACGATGTTGGGGCTTTTGTACGGGAGAATAGCGGAAATAGTTACCGCCTTGGTTTGGAAATAGATGCTACCGTAAGGATCACAGAAAAGCTTAGGGTAAGGCCAAATATCGCATTAAGCCGAAACAAAAACGTGGATTTTGTTTCTACCCTTAACGGTGAGCTCACAAATTTTGGAAATACCACAATTTCCTTTTCTCCGGAAATTGTGGCCGGTAATATTCTTAGTTATGCTCCCGTTGAAGGCCTGGAGCTTAAACTGCTTTCCAAGTACGTGGGCGAGCAGTATATGAGCAATATTGAAGCTGAAGGCTCAAAACTGGACAGCTATTTTATAAATGATTTTAATGTGCAGTACACCTGGAGAAGCGCACCGCTATTCGAAAGCGTGGTACTTACCGGCTTGGTAAATAATATTTTTGGGAAAGAATATGTGTCTAACGGCTATTATTACACCTATGAGGTGGAAAATCCCGATTATCCTTCCGGAGTTCAGACCCTCGATGGTGCAGGCTATTATCCGCAGGCCACTACTAATTTTCTTGCAGGGCTTACCCTTAAATTTTAAAAACAGATCCCGGGAGGTTAGGCTTCCGGGATTTTCTTTAAGGCAGGAATATTTAATTTAATTTGAAACAACTATTATATTCCCATGCTTTTCCACCCGGTAAGGTTTCATGGCATACTGCCCGTTTCCGGCGGTTTGCTCTCCCGTAATTATATTATACTCATTGCCATCGTCACACGGGCATTTGGCAGTGATGCCGTCTACCACCATTGCAGAACATTCGCCGGGCGGGTGATTGGGGTCGCTTAGCTCTAAAGCGATATATTGCGAATTGTTGAGGTTATACACCACAATGCCTTTTATCCCGTAATTGTAAGTGGTGTAACTGTTTCCGGGATATTTAAGGTCATTAAATTCAGCGAAATCTAAATCTAGCTGAAGCTGGATGTTGAGGTCCACAAGGTTTGGATTGTTTCCGTTGTTATTATCTTCAGGGGAACAGGCCTGAAGTGAGAAAAAGGTGATAAGGATTAAAACTGCTTTTTTCATAGTTCTTTTGTTCTTCCGGTCTTTTCAGAAGAAGTGTTATATTTAAATTTTTACTCCTCCGGCGAAAATAATATAATTGTACCTGAAGTTTATATTTATTACATTTGTTATAAGAAATCCCGTCCAGAATGGGATTTTTTCTATTAAATAATGAAGCAAAAGTTTGAAAACGGCAAAAAACTTAGTTGCCGGTCTCTTTCGACTTCATCGGAAAAGATAACCAACACATTATTATAGTATAATTTTTAAAGAATAACGAGGGCCTGTGTCCTCTATTGTAGATTAAAACGTAAAAGTTATGAGCAAAGTATCTTATTATACAGCAGAAGGGCTCAAAAAGTTAAGAGATGAACTTAATCATTTAAAAGATGTTGAGCGCCCAAAGGCTTCAGAAGCTATAGCAGAAGCCAGGGATAAGGGTGATTTAAGTGAAAATGCCGAATACGACGCGGCCAAAGAGGCGCAGGGACTTTTGGAGATGAAAATATCAAAGATGGAAGAACTGGTGGCCAATGCCAGGGTTATAGACGAGTCTCAGCTGGATACTTCCAAGGCTTTGGTACATTCTTTTGTTAAAATAAAGAACCAGACCAACGGGGCAGAAATGAAATATAAACTGGTGGCGCAAAGCGAAGCCGATCTTAAAGCGGGGAAAATTTCTGTAGATTCCCCTATAGGAAAAGGCTTGCTGGGAAAAAAAGTTGGGGATACTGCAGAGATTAAAGTGCCAAACGGCATGATGAAATTTGAAATTTTGGAGATATGGCGTGAATAATTATTTATTATAAATTGTAAAAATCCTTTTCAGTTCTTTTAACTAAGAAATTCGAAAAGGATTTTTAATTTTATAGAGAATACTAATCTGAAAAATAAACTTATGGCCACCTTATTTACTAAAATTGCACGGGGAGAAGTTCCTTGTTATAAAGTAGCAGAAAATAGTCAGTTCCTTGCTTTTCTGGATGTTCGTCCCAATGCAAAAGGCCACACGCTTTGTATACCCAAAAAAGAAGTTGATAAAATTTTTGATCTGGAAGAAGAAATGTACCGGGAATTAATGCTTTTTGCCCGTAAAGTAGGGATTGGCCTTGAAAAAACGGTAGCTTGTAAAAGAGTGGGGATGGCGGTTATAGGGCTGGAAGTGCCTCATGTTCATGTACACCTTGTCCCTCTAAATAATATGAGGGACATGAATTTCTCCAACAACTTTGAAATGTCTGAAGAGGATTTCCAAAAGCTTGCCGATGATATTTGTGATAATGTTGTGCTTTAATGGAGGTGCCTGAATTTAAGTTAAGCCTGGAAATACGTATAGACTGGAGTGACCTGGATGCGTATAAGCATGTTAATAATGTTTCCTTTATGCGTTACCTGCAATCTGGCCGGGTGAATTTTTGGGAAGCCACAGGCATTTATGAGAATTATAATACCTCCAGCCGTGGTACAATGCTGGTTTCTACACATTGCGATTTTAAGAAGTCCCTCTACTATCCCGGAAAGGCCATTATAAAAACAGGTCTGGACTTTATGAAAAACTCAAGTTTTGGCCTGCGACATCTTGTGCTGAATGAAGAGAAGGAAATTTGTGCGGTAGGTAAAGATGTGGTGGTGTGCTATGATTTTGAAAAGAACGAAACTTTCCGGATTCCGGATGAACTCCGAGAGATAATGAAGAAATATTAAACCCGCCTGAGGGATATCTTAAAAGTTGTTCCTTTATTTATCTCGCTTTGCACCACCCGGATTTTTCCTTTGTGATAATCTTCAATAATCCGTTTGGCTAAAGAGAGCCCCAGGCCCCAGCCGCGTTTTTTTGTGGTGTGTCCCGGTTCAAAAATTTGTTTGAATTTACTTTTATCAATGCCTTTGCCGGTGTCTCTTACAAAAATATGTGCCCACTTTGGTTCTTCTTTAATTTCAATATTTAGCTTTCCTTTGCCCCGCATGGCATCTATGGAATTTTTCACCAGGTTTTCTATGGTCCAGCTGTATAGCTGCTGGTTAAGCTCTACCTCAATAGCTTTTGAAGGCGCTTTAAGGCTAAAGTTTATAAGGCTGGAGCTTCGGGATTGCAGATAATCAAAACTATTACGTGTGGCTTCTACAAGATCTGTTATTTGAAGAATTGGGGTAGATCCTATTTTTGAAAAGCGCTCGGTAATAGTTTTTAAGCGGTCTACATCCTTTTCCATTTCCAAGATGTAAGTTTGATTCACCTTTTCATCTTTAAGAATCTCTGTCCATCCTATCAGGGAAGAAAGGGGTGTGCCAATTTGATGGGCGGTTTCTTTTGCCATTCCCGCCCATAATTTATTCTGTTCACTGTTCTTGGTGGTGGTATAGAAAAAGTAGATTACCCCCACAAAAAGAAAAGCAATGAGTAAAAGGCCAATTGGATAGTACTTTAGTTTATTAAGGGTAGGGGAGTTGCCGTAATAAATATATTGTTGCTGGTCCTCATCCAGGTTCATGATAATGGGCTCATTTTCAGCTTTAAACTGCTGTAGAAATTCTTTTACCTTTGCGTCATCATCAAGCAGTTCAGGATTTATATTGCTGCTATAGGCCACTTTGCCATCTGCTGTGGTATGGATAATTGGGATACTGGTATTGCTGTTAAGGATTTCCAGGATGAGCTCCAAATCTGCATCCTCGGGTGCCGGAGTTCGGTTAAGTGCTTCCTGTGCCCTGGCCCAGATGTTCATTTTAGATCGCTCGTCTTCCTTTAAATGCTGAAAAAACACACTGGTATTCCAAAGAACAAGGCTAACTACGGCTAAACAGGAAATTATAATAAACCAGCGATTAAAGTTGCGCCCATTGGTAAAATTCATGAAAGAATAGCAAAGTTTATGCGTTTTAAAGATAAGCGTTTTTAAAGGAATATTATTGTGCAGCTCCTCTTTTCATTCCCTGCCTGTTTCTTTACCTTTGTGAAAAATTAATGCATGTTAACTATAGATTCTAAAGAATCGGCTTCGGGTGCTCTCTACAGATACTTAAGTGGGGCCGTTGCACCAAGGCCCATTGCATTTGCCAGCACCATAGATGCAGAAGGTAATGTGAATTTATCTCCCTTCAGCTTTTTTAACGTTTTTAGCGCAAACCCACCCATTTTGGTTTTTGCACCGGTAAGAAGAGGTAAAGACGGGACGGTAAAAGACACTTTTCTGAATTGTAGGGAAACGCGGGAATGTGTGATTAATATTGTAAATTACAATATGGTACAGCAAATGTCCCTTAGCAGTACAGATTTTGAAAGGGGAGTGAATGAATTTGAAAAAGCTGGGCTTGGGATGCTCCCTTCAGAAGAAGTAAAACCATTTAGAGTGGCAGAGTCCCCCGTGCAATTTGAGTGCAGAGTGAATGAGATTATAGAGCTGGGAGACACCGGCGGGGCAGGAAGCCTTATTGTATGTGAAATATTGAAAACGCATATTAAAGAAGATATTTTGGATGCTGAAGGGTATATAGACCCGGTAAAGATAGACCAGGTGGCGCGCTTAGGCGGCAACTGGTATGCCAGGGCAAAGGAGGGTTTGTTTGAAGTACCAAAACCTTTGGCTAAAATAGGAATGGGCGTAGACCAGATTCCGCAGGAAATAAGAAACAGTAGTGTGTTAACCGGTAACGATTTGGGAAGATTGGGAAATATTGAAGTACTGCCTTCAAAAGAAGAGATAGATGCTTACCTCAGGGAAAATCCCAAACTTGCCGCCGCAGTGGCTAAAGGAGATACAAAAGGAATTCATACGCAGGCGCAGCTTTTAATTGAAGAAAATAAAACTGAAGAAGCCTGGAAAATATTATTAGCAAAATAACAGAAATGGAAGTACAAGGAAAAATTAAGCTGATTGGAGATACTAAAACTTTCGGCAGCAACGGATTTAGAAAAAGAGAAGTAGTGGTCACTACAGAAGAGCAGTATCCTCAACATATTTTAGTGGAATTTGTGCAGGATAAAACAGATTTACTGGATAGCTACAGGGTAGGACAACCGGTAAAAATCGGAATTAATCTGCGTGGTAGGGAATGGGTTAGCCCCCAGGGTGAAACCAAATATTTTAATTCTATCCAGGGCTGGAGAATTGAAAATCTTGAAGCCGGGCAGCCATCAGGACAAAATGTTCCGCCGCCGGACAATTTTGAGCCTGCCAACGATTTAAATGATGAAGATTATGATGATTTGCCTTTCTAAATAAATTTAGTAAAACTTTAAAGCCTGCTTCTCTTATTGGGGAGCGGGCTTTTTTACTTTTATATCTTTAATGCTCTTTTAGTGGTCGCTATGCATATTCTTAAAAATAATGATAATTTTCCTCCGGTAGAGTATGCCTGTAAAGACGGATTGCTGGCCATTGGGGGAGATTTATCTTTACAAAGGCTTAAAGATGCTTATGAAAAGGGGATTTTCCCTTGGTACAATGAGTCTCAGCCGGTTCTATGGTGGAGTCCTAATCCCAGAATGATCCTTTTTCCCGAAAAGCTGAAGGTTTCCCGGAGTATGAAGCGCCTTCTAAAAAAGGAAGCTTTTAAGGTTACTTACAATGAGGCTTTTGCAGAGGTTATTCATAATTGTGCCTCCATTGAACGAAAGGGGCAAAACGGCACCTGGCTCACCGGAGAGATGAAAAGGGCCTATCTTGGGCTGCACCAGCTTGGCTTAGCCATTTCGGTGGAAGTATGGGAAGATAAGGAGCTGGTAGGTGGGCTTTATGGAATCTACTTAAAAGAAAAACATGTATTTTGTGGAGAAAGCATGTTTACCAAAAAAAGCAATGCCTCTAAGTATGGATTTATCCACCTGGTGAGAAAGCTTCGGGAACAGGGAGTTAAACTCATAGACTGCCAGGTGTATACCAAACATCTGGAAAGCCTGGGAGCAGAGGAAATCTCCAGAGAGGATTTTATGGAATTTCTGAAATAAATAATTGGAGAGGACCTTCAAATAATAAGGTATAGGAATCCCTATCTTAAATAGGCTTTATTATGCTTCCTTTTTAACCTGTTCATATCTAAAGCAGGAAACCTCGTGATCATTAACCATTCCAGTGGCCTGCATGTGGGCATACATTACTGTGGAACCCACAAATTTAAATCCGCGTTTCTTAAGGTTTTTGCTAAGTTTATCACTTATTTCTGTGGTGGCAGGTGCGTTTTTATAATTTTCCACCTTGTTCTGCAAAGGTTTGCCATTTACAAAACTCCAGATATAGTTACTAAAACTGCCAAATTCCTCCTGCACTTTTATAAATAATTGAGCATTGGTAACGGTAGCTCTTACTTTTAGCTTATTTCTGATTATTCCTGAATTCTGAAGCAGTTCTTCAATTTTTTCTTCAGGGTATTCAGCAATTTTTTTATAGTCAAAATTATCAAAAGCTTCCCTGAAATTTTCCCTTTTACGCAAAATAGTAATCCAGCTTAGACCGGCCTGAAAGGTTTCCAGTACTAGAAATTCAAAAATAGTTTCATCGTCATAAACCGGCACGCCCCATTCTTTATCGTGATAAGCTTCATAAAGCGGGTCGCCCACGCACCATGCGCAACGTGATAATTCAGCCATATATTTAAGGTTTAAAATGGTAAGTTATAGTGCCAGGCTGGGAACTTCTGCCAGCCAGAGGAGTGAACCGTGCGCCGGAAGCATACTGCAGGGCCTGCTCTATAAGGCACTCGTTAGAGGAGGTAGAGCTAGCTTCATTTATACGGGTATTGGTTACCCTGCCCTGTTCGTTTACCGTAATATTTACCACGATTTTCCCAGGAGTATCGCAGGTATAAACCGGATTGGGTATTTGCACCGCATTTCTGCCAATAAGGGAAAAGGAGATGGAACTGTTGTCCATAGTTCCCGGTTTTGCTGAAGTGGCACTTTTTTTGTTGTTCCCGTCAGACCTTTTTTGAGTTGTTTTTTGTTTTTTGCTGAAACTGTAGTCACCGGTAGAAGAGTGGTTTGAAGGATTTTCAGAAGTTTCCTCCCTGGCGGCACTGTTCTTTTCAAAAATTTCGTTCAACTGCCTGTCGAAATTCTGTTGTCTCGCTTCCTGGTTTTCATTGTACGCTTTATGGGTTTTCACCTGCTGCTGCCTGGTTGTTTGCTGTGTTTCCTCCTGTTGCTGCTCTTCTTTTTGCAGTTCCTTTATTTGTTCCAGGTTTACCAGCATTTCTGAAGTTTCCCTGTTCCTGCTGGAAAGGTTGAAATTATAAAGCGCCAGCAACAATACCGCAAATAACAGGACGGTAATAATCAGGGCTTTATGCTTGTCGAAAAACTCCTCCATAGGATAAGAAAACTGCACTCAGGCAGAATTATTCTCCCGTGAAGGTAATAATTTCTGAAAAGATTCCAGGTCTAAAGATTTTTCAACAGAATATTCTCCAATCCTCGTTCTCCTTAATGCGGAAAGGTGAGCGCCGCTATTTAGTGCCTGCCCAAAATCGTGTGCAAGGGAGCGGATGTAAGTTCCTTTGCTGCAAACCACCCGGAAGTCAACAAGCGGAAATTCTTCTGCATTAACTTCAAATTCGCTAACTGTTACTTTTCTTGGCTGCACTTTTACTTCTTCACCTTTCCTGGCATATTCATAGAGGCGTTTTCCGTCCTTTTTTAAGGCTGAAAAAACCGGTGGAATTTGTTCAATTTCTCCCATAAATTGGTCTGAAGCTTTTTCAAGGTCTTTTTCAGCAATATGATTTATAGGATAATTTTTATCCACTTCAGTTTCCAAATCATATGAAGGAGTGGTGGCGCCAAGGGTAAAAGTGCCGGTATATTCTTTTTCCTGCCCCTGCAATTCAGAGATGCGCTTTGTGAATTTCCCGGTACATATGATAAGAAGTCCAGATGCTAACGGGTCTAAAGTCCCTGCGTGGCCGACTTTTATTTTTTTGATTCCGAAGCTTTTTCTTATGAGCCACCGTACTTTGTTTACCAGCTGGAAGGAAGTCCAGTCTAAAGGTTTATCAAATAACAGGATTTGGCCCGTTTTAAAATCTTCTGCTGTAAAATTTTTATGATTCATCTTCAAGTATTCGAAGAAGTTGCGCCTTAAGGGGCGGTAATTCTTTTGTTGCTGTAATCCAGAGGATTTCAGTTATTACTTTGTCGTAGTCATGGATGAGCACATCCCTGAAACCAGCCATCTTTTTCCAGGGAATTTGCTGGTACTTTTGTTTTAGCTGTTTATCTACCTTTTTCCCGGCTTCTCCTATAACTTCAAAACTTCGGATAATAGCGAATTCTTTTTCTTTATTATTGCTAAGCTGCTCCTCTGTTAACTCCAAATAAAAATTCTTCTATATAAGAAATATGTTCCAGCATATCCTGCCCAGGGCTATTTTTCATAGATAAGCTTCAAATCTTTCATTATGTACGGGGCTATCCAATTCTTTAAGCCTTTCCTGGACACAAAATCAATTTTCCTGTTTAACTTTTCTTCCAGGTCCAGCTTTATTTGCACGATATCAAACAGAGAAATTTTTTTATCAAGGGAATACAAAATATCAATATCGCTGTCATTTTTCATTTCGCCACGTGCGTAGGAACCAAAAACACCAATTTCCTTAGGGTTATATGCCTTTAGGTAATCAATGATTATTTGATTGGTCTTTGCATCCATAATGCAAAGATAATCAATTCATGTACTCGAATGTAATGGCTATAATGCCAACAATAAAGCAGTAAATTGCGAAGTAGGAGAGTTTGCTTTTTCTAACAAGGGCGATCATCCAGGTACAGGCCGCTAGTCCTGCGAGAAAAGCAGCAACAAAACCTATTATTAAAATGGAAGCTGGTATTCCGGTATGACTAATATTGCCATCCAGCAAATCCTTGGCAATTTTCCCTAAGATCAAAGGAACTACCATTAGAAATGAGAATCTCGCAGCTTTAGATTTGTCGTTTCCTAACAAAACCGATGTTGAAATGGTAGCGCCACTTCGGGAAATTCCCGGCAAAACAGCAATGGCCTGGGAAATTCCAATTACAAAAGAATTGCTATAGCTTACGCTCTTTCCCGTATTTTTAGCCTTATCTGCCAGCCATAGCAGCAGCGCGGTAATTATGAGCATAAAGCCAACAAACATAATATTTCCTCCAAAAAGGGTTTCCAGTTCTTCCTCAAAAAGAAGCCCTACCAATGCAGCGGGGATCATAGAAATGATAATCTTAAGAGAAAATTGAGTTTCCTCGTTCCATTTAAACTGAAACAAACCTTTAAAAATATCGGCCACATCTTTTCTAAAAATCACCAGGGTGCTTAATGCAGTGGCAAAATGAAGTATTACCGTGAAAAGGAGGGATTCCTCAGGAACACTATGGTTGCCTAAGATAGCTTTCCCGAGTTCCAGGTGGCCACTGGAAGAAACCGGCAAAAATTCGGTAAGCCCTTGTATAATTCCAAGGATTACAGCATCTAGTGCGTCCAAATTACTTATTTTTACTAGGATTTAACAAAATTGCATAAACTTCTATCGCAAAACCTATAAGTACCAGGGTTGGGGCCAGACGGATCCTTTGAAAATTATAGATAGCGGGGTTAAATACGTTTGGATCATCACTTCCACCACCGGACATTAAAATAAAGCCTAAAGCAATAACGCCAAGCCCAATGAACATTACTGTATAATTTTTCTTTCCAAAAACAAAAGAATTTTGCTGTGGTGAGGAATTATTCTTTTTACTCATCTTTTATATATTTCCTGAAGCAGATTGTTGGTAGTGTTTTTTATAACTTTTAATAAATCCCGGTTCAGAAATTCCATTTTCTATTCCTGAATCTCCATCTTTCTAACTTCTAACTTCTAACTTCTAACTTCTAACTTCTAACTTCTAACTTCTAACTTCTAACTTCTAACTTCTAACTTAATAATATAATTCGTCTGTTTTTAAATTCAAGAACCTTGAGGTGGCAAAATAAGTGCTTATCCAGGTAATAATAACGCCAATTAAGAACACTCCAATAAATAATGCCGCAAGTAATTTAACGTCCCCCAGCAAATTTAACTCACCAAAGCTTTTGTTTAGGTAATAAAGTACTGTGGCCATTCCAATTAAGGCCAGGATTGCTCCAATTATCCCCAGTTTTACACTTTGCCAGATAAAAGGTCTTCTTATAAAACCCTTAGTGGCACCAACCATTTGCATAGTTTTGATAATAAATCTTTTAGAATAAACCGCCAGCCTTATGCTACTGTTAATAAGCAATACCGCTATAAAAGTAAAAACAGCACTTATAATTAACACCCAGAGACTAATTTTTTGCACGTTTTCGTTCAGGAGGGCAATCAAAGGCTTATCATATACCACCTCATCCACAAAATTTCTTTCGGTAAGCCCGTTGGCAATAGAATCTGCCTGTATGGAGGAGACATAGTCTGCATTTAAATAGATGTCTATAGAATTTTGCAGCGGGTTATAGCCTAAAAAATCCATGAAGTCTTCGCCAATTTCTTCACTATGTTGCTCGGCTGCTTCTTCTTTGGAAACAAAAGTGGCAGATTTGGTATAATCTGCCATGGCAAGGCTCTTCTTCAATTCCTCCATTTCCACCTCTTTGGCCGTATCTTTAAAATAAACGGTCATCGCAATCTGCTCCTTGAAATGGTCGGCTACTTTTTTAGTATTCAATACCAAAAGGCCCAGTATTCCTAATAAAAAAAGTACTAATGCGATACTGATTACTACTGAAAAATAAGAGGAAATCAGTCTGCGTTTCTGGTACTTCTCAAAAGATGTGCTCATACAGCGAACTCAGATTTTTTGTAAAAATAAGAAAGTTCAGCTTTCCCGTATTTAAAAACGTGCAAAGATTTATTTTATTTGATGAGCGTTTATGCAGTATATACATAATAGGAAAAGGAAGCCGTTTAAAAAATTTACTCACCTTAATACTAAATGTGAAGTTTATCCTTTTAAACGGCCTTCCGGGAATTGTATAGCGGGCGGAATTATTCTGGTGTCACCACTGCGGTTTCTTCAGTTAAAATATTTTGAGTTTTTAACCATTCCTCATAGCCGGCTTCGCTCATGCTGGCCTTCATTGCTGAAGAACTTACTGCTGTTCCTTCAACAGTAACAGTGGCAATAAATGGATAGCTTCCATAACGAACAACTCCATCTACCAGAAGGTCGTATTCTGGGCCGGCGCTCTCCAGGGCTTCATCCATGGCATCTTTGATATTCCATCCAATTCCAAGGAAATAAGATTTTTTACCCTCGGTTTTTACCCCCTGGGAACGATCGATGCTTAAATTTACATTTTTCGAGCTGATTACGGTAAAATCCACAAGTCGCATAGAGCAGCTTGTTAGGGTAGTTGTGCCAATAATGGCTAATAAAATAAATGAAGTTTTTAATTTCATAATGGTTGGTTCAATTAGTTCCTACTCGTGTGGCTTTTCGGTTTCGCCCCGTTTATGGTTTCTGGCCTCCGCAAACGAATATATAAAAAAATGTTAAAACAAACATTATTTCTTAATTTCGCCCTCTTCCTAATGATAAAAACCTCCAGATGGGACTTATATATTCTTAAATTTGGAAAAAACAGCTATGGAAATATTAGTATATGGAATTGGAGGAGTTGGCGGTTATTTTGGCGGAAAACTGGCGAAAGCCGGATATGATGTGAGCATGATTGCCCGCGGAAAGCACCTCGAATCAATCAGGGAAAAAGGACTGGAAGTAGAAAGTATCAACGGGAATTTTACTGTACATCCAAAACTGGCTACCAATAATCTTTCTGAAGTTCCCACTCCCGATCTGGTGATCCTCGGAGTAAAATCCTGGCAGGTCTTTGAAGCCGCAGAAGCTATAAAGCAGATAATTGGCAAAAATACGATGGTGCTGCCATTGCAGAATGGTGCCAGTAATGCTGAAAAGCTTATGGATGTTCTGCCTAAAAAGAATGTTTTAGGAGGATTATGCCGAATTATAGCCTTTATAGATAGCCCGGGGAAAATAAAACACCCTTCTATTGAGCCTCATGTCACTTTCGGGGAACTGGACAATACTAAAACAGCGCGAATTCTTCAACTAAAAGAAATTTTTGATAATGCAGGGGTTAAATGTGAAATTCCGGAGGATATTCAGCTGGAAATATGGAAAAAGTTCCTTTACATCACTACCGTAAGTGCAATTGGAGGCCTTACCAGGGTTTCTATAGATGAAATTCTGCAAAGCGATTACCTAAAGGATATGATGCGTAAAACTGCCGAAGAGGTTTTGGCCGTTGCCAATAAAAAAGGCATTGCTTTAACGCGGGAACATGTAGAAAAAGCACTTAAAGTGGCAGCACAGCAACCCAAAGGGACTACAGCTTCCACGCAGCGGGATATTATGGAAGGGAAACCATCAGAATTGGAAAATTTCAACGGGTATATTGTAAAGGAGGGTGAAAAATGCCAAATTTCTACTCCCGTTAACCGGCTGCTTTACGAGCTCGTGCTGCCAATGGAAAAAGAAGCCCGAAAAGCTTAGGAATTGATCTCCCGTACATTCTCCCAACAAGTATAAAATTGTAAATTTGCAGGCAATTAGTGATGAATGTCGCTGCGAGTGGAATGAAGCAATTTTAAATTGCCACGTCATTTCATTACTCGCAATGACCAATAGTTAACAAAAGAAGATGAATTACAACTTCAACGAAATTGAAGCCAGATGGCAGAAGTACTGGGCCGAAAATCAAACTTTTAAAGCAAAGAATCCCGGTTCTATTCCAAAAGGAGAGGAGCTGCCTAAATATTATGTATTAGATATGTTTCCTTACCCTTCCGGGGCAGGGCTTCATGTAGGCCATCCGTTAGGTTATATTGCCAGCGATATTTATGCACGCTACAAACGTCATAAAGGCTTTAATGTATTGCATCCGCAGGGATATGATAGTTTTGGGCTTCCGGCAGAGCAATATGCCATACAAACCGGACAACATCCTGCGCTTACTACTGAAAATAACATTAAACGTTACCGGGAGCAGCTGGATAAAATTGGTTTTTCTTTCGATTGGAGCCGGGAAGTGCGCACCAGTAATCCCGATTATTATAAATGGACGCAGTGGATTTTTATCCAGCTTTTCGAGTCGTGGTATGATTACGAGCAGGATAAATCCCGCGCAATTTCTGAACTGGAGGAAATTTTTTCTGCGGAAGGGAATACAAGAGTAAAAGCGGCCTGTGATGATGAGGTCGAAGATTTTTCTGCGGAAGAATGGAATGCTTTTTCTTCCGAAGAAAAACAAAGGATTTTATTAAAATATCGCCTTACGTATTTAGCTGAAACCGAAGTGAACTGGTGCCCACAGCTGGGAACGGTGCTGGCTAACGATGAAATTGTAAACGGAGTTTCAGAACGTGGCGGCCATCCCGTAATCCGGAAGAAAATGACGCAATGGAGCATGCGAATTTCAGCATTTGCTGAACGCTTGCTTCAGGACCTTGATAAGATCGACTGGACCGAAAGCCTGAAGGAAAGTCAGCGCAACTGGATTGGCAAATCGGAGGGAGCACAAATAAAATTCAAAATTCAAAATTCAAAATTCAAAATTCCTGTTTTTTCCACCCGTCCCGATACCATTTTTGGAGTAACTTTTATGACTTTGGCGCCGGAGCATGAATTAGTGCAGAAAATAACTACCCCAGAGCAAAAGGAAGAAGTAGAGGCTTATATCGCTGCAAGTGCCAAAAAAAGTGAACGGGAACGCATGGCCGATGTAAAAACTATAAGTGGCGCATTTACCGGTGCTTATGCAGAACATCCTTTTACCAAAGAGCCGGTGCCAATCTGGATTGGGGATTATGTCCTGGCCGGTTATGGAACTGGTGCGGTAATGTCGGTTCCTTGTGGAGATCAGCGGGATTATGATTTTGCCAGGCATTTTGACCTGCCAATTACCAATATTTTTGAAAATGCCGATATTTCTGAAGAGGCTTTTTCCGGCAAAGAAGGAACGGTGATCGCAAACTCCGATTTTCTTAGCGGACTCGAATATAAAGAAGCCTTACAGCGCGTAATCCTGGAGCTTGAAAAAACAGGCCATGGCTACGGAAAAACAAATTACAGGTTGCGTGACGCGGTGTTTAGCAGGCAAAGATACTGGGGCGAGCCTTTTCCTATTTATTATAAAAAAGGGTTGCCGCATCCCATTCCCACGCATTGCCTTCCACTTGAACTTCCTGAAGTAGAAAAATACCTCCCAACTGAAGAAGGTGAGCCACCTCTGGGACGCGCTGAAAAATGGCACTGGGATGAAAAAAATGAGAAGGTTGTTGCTGTAGAAGATAATGAAAAGCCCCCTTTAGGGGTTTGGGGGCTCGAACTCAATACTATGCCCGGTTGGGCGGGAAGCTCCTGGTATCTTTTCAGGTATATGGATCCGCATAATGAGGAGACCTTTGTCTCTAAGGAAGCGCAGCAGTATTGGGAGAACGTAGATTTATATATAGGCGGAAGCGAACATGCCACGGGACATTTATTATATTCCCGCTTCTGGACAAAATTCCTTCACGACCGCGGATTCCTATCGGTTGAAGAACCCTTTAAAAAGCTGATCAACCAGGGAATGATTTTAGGTACCAGTGCATTTGTATACAGGCTGGAAGGGGAAAACGTACTTCTTTCCAAAAATCTTGTCGGGAAAAATAATGTACAACCCATTCACGTAGATGTTTCTTTGGTAAATGCTTCAGATGAACTGGATATTGAAGGCTTTAAAAAGTGGCGTCCGGAATTCGCAGAGGCAAAATTTGTTACTGAAGAAGATGGAACTTATAAAGTAGGCCGTGAAGTGGAGAAAATGTCCAAGTCCAAATACAACGTGGTTAATCCTGATGATATTTGCGAAAATTATGGGGCCGATACTTTAAGGATGTACGAAATGTTCCTGGGGCCATTAGAACAGGCCAAGCCATGGAATACCGCGGGAATAACCGGAGTGCATAATTTCCTTAAGAAACTTTGGAAGCTTTATCATTCCGGTCCCGATGGTGAGTTCCTGGTTGAAACTTCCCACCCATCGGGGGGGATAGAGGGGGGGCTAAAAACTTTGCATAAGACTATTAAGAAAGTGACTGAGGATATTGAAAATTTCAGCTTTAATACTTCGGTTTCTACCTTTATGATTTGCGTGAATGAGCTTTCTGCCCAAAACTGTAACCAAAAAGAGGTTTTAGAGCCTTTGGCAGTATTAATTGCACCTTATGCCCCTCACATTGCCGAAGAATTATGGGCGAAATTAGGTCATTCAGAATCTGTGGTTACCGCGGCATATCCGGTTTACGAAGAAAAATATCTGGTGGAAAGTACCAAGAATTACCCGGTATCTTTTAATGGAAAGATGCGTTTTACCATGGAGTTGTCCCTGGATTTAAGCGAGGAAGAAATCGAAAAAACGGTGCTGGCTGATGAACGCACAAAAAATTATCTCTCAGGGAAAACCCCTAAAAAAATGATAGTGGTTCCAGGTAAAATAGTAAATATTGTTATTTGACCCCCTTAAAAAATTAGATTTACATAAAAATAATTTCAATTTTTGGCTGCACCCCCTAAGATTGAATATTTTCAATTATTATTGTGTATAAATATTCTACTTATGAAAATTGGTGTACCTAAAGAAATTAAGAACAACGAGAGCCGGGTGGGAATGACCCCTGCAGGAGTACTTGAACTTGCCAAAAAAGGACATAAGGTTTTTGTACAGTCTACAGCAGGGGACAATAGCGGCTTTTTAGATGAAGATTACGCCGCGTCAGGAGCTATTTTATTGCCTACTATTGAAGAATTGTATGCAAGGAGCGAAATGATTGTAAAGGTGAAAGAACCTATTGAAAAGGAATACTCCCTTATTAAAGAGGACCAGGTGATCTTTACATACTTTCATTTTGCTTCCAATCGTAGTTTAACTGAAGCTATGATCCAGAGCAAGTCTGTTTGCATTGCCTATGAGACGGTGCAGGATGCTACGGGAGCATTGCCTTTGCTCACTCCCATGTCTGAAGTTGCCGGGAGAATGGCTATCCAGCAGGGAGCAAAATATTTAGAAAAACCTGTGAAGGGAAAAGGGCTGTTGTTAGGAGGAGTACCAGGAGTTCGTCCCGGTAAGGTACTCATTCTGGGAGCAGGTACTGTGGGCATACAGGCGGCTAAGATGGCTGCAGGATTGGGAGCCCAGGTAACCATTATGGATATTAATATGGATCGTTTACGCCATGTGAACGATATTATGCCCAGCCACGTAGTCACTGAATTCTCTAATGAATACAATATAAGAAAGCACATTAAAACCCATGATCTTATAATTGGTGCCGTTTTAAATACAGGAGCCAGGGCACCAAAATTGATAAGCCGGGATATGCTGAAAGAGATGGAACCAGGGACAGTGATCGTGGATGTTGCCGTAGACCAGGGAGGTTGTATGGAAACTTCACGGCCTACCAGCCATGAGAACCCTGTTTATGTAATAGACGATGTGGTGCATTATTGCGTGGCCAATATGCCCGGCGCGGTACCGCATACTTCTACCCTGGCCCTTACCAATGTTACGCTGCCATATATTTTGAAACTGGTGGAATCCGGTTGGGAAGAGGCATGTGTTAAAGATATGGCGCTTGCCAAAGGATTAAATATTGTAAAAGGAAAAGTGGTGTTTGCACCTATAGCTGAAGCCTTCGGGTGGAAAGAAATTATGGTGTAATTCTAATGTTTTTTAGCTGATAAACCCTGGAATTATATATTCAGAGGGAGTTTTTGTAGTTTATATGTTTCTGCGGAAATCTGCGGCTTCTGCGGGAAATTTAAAGCTGAAGGTCAAATAAAAAATGATCAATAAGCAATAGGCAATAATTCAGAAAACAATAACCACAATTGATATACTTTCGGAACTTTTTCGAGAAAATGAGAGTTCAGAGTAAAAAGAGGGAGTTTGGAGTTTATATGTTTCTGCGGAAAAATAGAAAAGGCACAAGGACAAATAGACGATTTACAATGAAAAAATAACTGATATATTCTTCGGGAGGTAAATATCAATTGATAATGGAAACGCAGGAACGGGAATTTCCTTAGTTCAGGGAGCGGTTAAATGCCTTCATCATTTTATATGCACATCTAAAGATCTTCTGCTTTTTAGACGCCCGGGCTCTTTCCAGGTTTATGCTGATAAATTTTCCGCCCAATTTGTAAAAATGAAGATTTCGCGCCGGGATCACAATTCCGGAAGGATCTATTTTAAAACCATCTTTTTTTCTAAAAATAAAATTTCCTGCACAATCTTCTATTAATTCCGGGTTTTTAAAAGCGTCGTCCATAATGTTATAAATTTAAATAGCAAGCCTTTTAATTTACAAAAAATTAATAATAATCTCCTGTTATGTAGTTTTATTTATTTTTTGGCGTAAAAAATTTATTATTTGCTAAAGCCGGGATAAGCTTTGTGACTTTGCTTTAATAGAAAAGAAGCGGGGAGCAGACTACTGCCCCTCAAAATTTATTACTTTAGTCCTTCAATTTAAGTTTTCAGCTTTTGAAAAAAGCCTTTGCGATATTACTGCTTTTAATCTTCTCTTTTAATTCTGCGGGTTTTTATATCTCCTTTGGAATACAGCTTTATCAGATAAAAAAAGAGGTCAAACAAAGAATAATTGCCGCGACTCCAAGGGAAGAGCTGATTCAGCTAAAATATTCTTCAGCAACAAAAAAGGAATTCCACTGGCACGAAGATGGGGAATTTAGCTATAAAGGCAGGATGTACGATGTGGTAAACACCGAAAAAAATGGAGATGCTACTTTTTATTTCTGTATTGAAGATAAGGAGGAGATGATTTTGCTGGCCAGTCTCAAAAAGCAACTGGAGAAAAACTCCAAGCGCAGCAAAAGAACCGGGAATACTGCAAAACCTTTCCTTAAGATCTTTTTTCAGCCAAACCATTTTCCATATGCACTGGCATTGCCAGATCATGAGAAAAAATCGGGAATTTCTTTCGGATACTTTAATTTTTACAGCTCTCCGGGATTAGAACCTTCCGGTCCTCCGCCAAAGCGGGTTTGATATTCCAGGTTCTGCTTTCAAAATTTTTCACTTTCGTTTTACATTTCCGGCGCAAATATCCGGTAATTCTGATGTTGTTTCAGTGGCAATTGTGAAGCAGATGTTATAAAATATAAGCGAAAGCGGCCATTTTCTGTGGTCGCCCAGGCTTCTTACTTTAACTTTTTTAGAAAATTAAAATAAATGATAAGATTCTTTTTATACTTATTAGTATTAATGATTTCCGCTTTGGGATTCAGCCAGAACAAGCGGCTGACGGGGCGGGTATTCGATGCTGAAACCGGCGAACCTTTGCAGGGAGCTAAAATCAGCATCAATAATTTTGCCGCCGGAAGCTCCGGCGAAAACGGCTATTTTGAAGTACGCTGTAAACGCGGAATGCAGCTGGAAGTTAGTTTTGTAGGCTACACCAGCTGGACAGCGGCTGTAGAGGATTGTTCTGAAACGCTGAATATTGCCCTTATACCTGCAGTGGCAGAACTTGGGGAAGTGCAGTTAAAAACCGCACTCCATGTACAGCGGGCACTGGAAAACCCGGTTTCTGAAGTACAGCTGAACCCTGTGGAGCTTAACCGCGGCACAGGACTCTATTTGGACGATGCCATTAATGCCAATGTGCCTGGCGTGAGTATGAACCGGCGGGCAGTTTCCTCCGGCCAGCAGTTTAACATTCGGGGCTATGGAAACGGCGTGGGCTTTAGGGGTGCCACCAATAATTTTGACGGGCAGGGCTATAAAGTCTACCTTAATAACATCCCTGTTACCGATGCTGAAGGCGTGACGCTGCTGGATGATATCGATTTTGCTTCCATAGGCTCGGTAGATGTTATTAAAGGCCCGGCGGGCACAAAATTTGGCCTTGCCATTGCCGGGGTGGTGCAGCTGCAAACAGAGCGTCCGGAAGCAGGGGAAACTTCCCTGGCCCAGCAGCTAAGCGTGGGAGATTACGGGCTCTTCCGCTCGACCACTCAATTTGCCACGGCAACAGAAAATACTTCACTTTTGCTTAATTACGGCCACCAGACTTCTGACGGTTATATGGCGCATACCGCTTCTACCAAAGATTTTGTAAACGCGGTGGCAGATTACCGGCCAAACCAGCACCAGTACCTTTCGGCTTATTTTGGCTACAGCAACAGTTATGACCAGCGTGGCGGCGAGCTCACCATAGAGCAGTACAATAATTTAGATTACAGCGGGAGCGCGAGATATATTAAAAACAACGCGCACTCTGAGGTGATCAGCTTCAGGGCAGGCCTCAGCCATTCTTATTTGTTCAATAACTGGCTTTCCAACACCACCAGTATTTTTGGGTCAGGAGTTAGCAGTAACGCCAGTTCGGCAGGAGGCTGGACAGATAAAACGCCGGTAAACTATGGCGCTCGTTCTGTATTTGATTTTAACTTTAAACTGAACAATGATTTTGCCCTTAGCGGAAGCGCCGGCCTGGAACTACAGGAGCAACGTGCACAGGTTGTTGGCTACGGAATGGTGGAAAATCCTGAAGATCCTGATGGCTATAATATTATTGGCGGCCTGAGGAGCAACCAGTTTGCCCTTTCCAATAATTCTAACATTTTCACGGAATGGACGCTGCAGATGCCACTGGATTTTTCCTTAACTGCGGGCGTGGGGATAAGTGCCATGAACATAGACCTTGAAAACCGCATGTATGAAGCCGGCAGCGACAGGGAGCGGAATGTAAATGCAGATTATCATGATCTGGTCTCACCGCATTTTGCGCTAAACAAGGTGTTTAACGAGAATGTTTCGGTTTACGTTTCCTACAGCCGTGGCTATAATGCCCCGGTAAGCGGCAATATTGTGCTTTCCACTTCAGGAGAACTCAATACCGGCCTGGAACCAGAGGTGGGCGACCAGTTTGAAATAGGTTCTAAAGGAAGCCTTTTCAGCAATCGCCTGTATTATGAAGCGGCGGTTTTTAATGCCTTTTTTAAGGATAAATTCACTTCCGTCGCCGTGCCCCTGGACGAGAATACCACCGCCTACACTTATATTGCCAACGGCGGAAAACTGGACAATAAAGGAGTTGAATTGCTGCTGAAGCTTAATGCGTATGAATCTTCCGCAGGTTTCTTCCGAAGCATTCGTCCTTACGGGAATTTTACGTATTCAGATTTTGAATATAAAGATTACGCTTATGAATCTTTAAATTCTGATGGTGAACCCGTGCAGGTGGATTACAGCGGAAATGCCGTGGCCGGCGTGGCACCCTGGGTGGTGAATGCCGGAGTGGACTTTCTTACCCATCCTGGTTTCTACGGAAATATAAATTATTCTTATCGGGATGCCGTGCCTTTTACTTCAGACGGTGAGAATGTGGCCAATCCTTATAATTTGCTGAATGCCAGGCTGGGTTACCGGCAGGTGTACGGCAATTTTGAAGTGGATATCTATGCCGGGGCGCGCAATATTACCGGAAGCCAGTATTACTATATGGTCTTTTTAAACCAGCTGCCCGATGCGTATTTACCCGCGCCTTATGAAGCTAATTATTTTGGCGGAATAAACCTGAAGTATAATTTTTAATACTTCAAGCTAAAATCGAAAAGCTCCCGGAAACGGGAGTTTTTTATGGGAAAGAAGTTTTACTTGCTGAAGATGATAGTATGTTTTTTCTTTTTAGATGATGGAATTTTCCGAAAAGAATTTAGATTTTGATTTAAAATTAATTCTTCTCTATACCAAGTCTTTTTAACTATGCTTTACTTACAAATTCTTTAATATTTTTCTAATTTTGGAAATATTCCATTTAATAGGAATAAATCCAAAAATAATGAAATCAAAGTCTATTCTACATCTGGATCTGGATGCCTTTTTTGTTTCTGTGGAACGAAAATTAAACAGCGAGTTAGAAGGCCGGCCGCTAATTGTGGGCGGAATGGGAGACAGGGGCGTGGTGGCGGCAGCGAGTTATGAGACCCGTAAATTTGGCGTGCGTTCCGGTATGGCCATGAAAGTGGCCCGCCAATTATGTCCCCAGGCCATTGTGATAAAAGGGGATGCCTCCGTTTATTCCAAACACTCCCATGAAGTGACCGAAATTATCCAAAGTAGGGTACCGGTTTTTGAAAAAGCAAGTGTAGATGAGTTTTATGCCGATCTCAGCGGGATGGATAAATTTTTCGGGATCAGTAAATTTGCTTCAGAATTGCGACAGACAATCATCAAGGACAGTGGCCTTCCTATTTCCTTCGGCTTGTCCCAAAATAAGATCGTTTCCAAAATCGCCACCGGAGAGGCAAAACCCAATAATGAACGCATTGTTGAAACCGGAACTGAAAAGGAGTTTCTGGCCCCTCTTTCCGCAGGAAAAATTCCAATGATCGGCAATAAAACTTTTCAGACTTTAATGAACCTGGGCATCAGGGAAATAAGGACTATCCAAGAGATGCCGGTGGAAATGCTGGAAAGCGTACTGGGCAAAAACGGGCGTACCATCTGGAAAAGGGCGCATGGGATAGATGAGGTTCCTCTTATCCCTTTTCATGAACGCAAATCCATTTCAGCCGAGCGCACCTTTAACCGCGATACCATAGATATGGTAAAGCTGCATGCCACCCTCGTGGGAATGGCTGAAAACCTGGCGTACCAGTTACGCCGCGGGAATAAACTCACCTCGAGCATTAGTGTGAAGATCCGGTATTCAGATTTCCAGACGGTTACCAAACAGGCTAAAATTGCCTATACCAGCGCCGATCATATCCTGATCCCGAAAATTGTGGAACTCTTCCGGCAGCTGTACACCCGCCGGTTGTTAATTCGCCTTATCGGAATTAAATACACAGGACTCGTAGGCGGGAATTACCAGATCAACCTGTTTGACGATAGTGAGGAGATGCTGAATTTGTATAATTCCATTGACAAGATCAGGAACCGGTTTGGGGAACACAGTGTGGTTAGGGCGGTTACTTTTGGCGGTACCAGCGTGGGCAGGGGAGAAAACCCCTTCAACGGAAAGCCGCCTGTGGTACTTGCGCACAGACATCAGTGAAATTGAAAGTTAGAGGGTTGAAGTTAGAAGTACGAGGTAAGAGGTACGAAGTTAGAAGTTAAGGTTAAATAGATAATCGATAATGAAGAATGGACAATGTGATTTGGAATAGAAAAAGTGAAGAGTGGAAAGTTCACGTTGTAAAATTTAAAGATAAGGTTTATCGCTTACAGCCTATAGCTTTGAAAAAATGTAAGAAACAGGGTACGAAGTTAGAAGTACGAGGTACGGGTTGGGAAGGTTAATCTAAAAAGTAAAAAAGTTAATGAGTTACAGAGAAAATGACTTCTGCATATTAGCGAATTCTGCGGGATTTTTGGAGTGGAAAGTGAAAAGAAAAATTAGAAAGTTAAAAAGTTAATGAGTTAAAGAGGGAATGCTTTGCGTAAAGCTGTGGATTGGTTTTACGGGAAGTTAGAAGTACGAGGTACGAGGTACGAGTTGGGAAGGTTAATCTAAAAAGTAAAAAAGTTAATGAGCTAAAGAGGAAATGACTTCTGCGAAAATTTGCGGGTTCTGCGGAATTTTTGGAGTGAAAAGTGAAGGGGAAAGGGGAAAATTAGAAGTAGAAAAGGTAATGAGTTACAGAGAAAATGACTTCTGCATATTAGCGAATTCTGCGGGATTTTTGCAGTGGAAAGTGGAGAGCAACAGATAACAATTCAAAATTCATCATTCAAAATTATAAAATAGCGGAAGTTAGAGCTACATCGAGCCTGGCATGACCTCTAACTCCGAACTCCCGACTTTGAACTTTATTTAACCCACAACAAAAAAACACAAACAACAGACAACAGAAAAATGTACCTAAATTGCCACACATACTACTCCCTACGCTACGGTACCTTCCCGGTGGAAGATTTATGTGAGCTTGCAGTAAAAAATAGAGTAAAAACCCTGGCGGTTACCGATATCAACAATACTTCGGCCTGTCTGGAATTTCTGAAAATTGTCGAAAATTATGATATTATTCCGCTAGTAGGAATCGACTTCAGGAATGGAGTAACCCAGCAGTATGTAGGAATTGCCAGAAATAATGAAGGTTTCCGGCAGCTCAATGAACATCTTTCCCATTATCTACATGCCGAAAAAGATTTTGAAGCCGATGCCCCGCAGTTGCCGGATTGCTTTATCATCTATCCATTGGAAAAGCTGATGGCCCGGAAGAAAGAAAATTTCTGGGAAAATGAATTTATCGGGGTTTCTGCAGAAAGCCTGCGAAAACTGCAATTTTCAGAATATAAAAAGTTTAAGGAAAAACTGGTGCTGCTGCAAAGCGTCAGCTTCCGCAGTAAAAAAGATTATAACGCCCACCGGCTGTTACGGGCAATAGATAACAACACGCTGTTAAGCAAATTACCAAAAAGCGAACAAGGTTCTTTTTCGCATCAAATGCGCCCATTAAATGAACTGGAAGCAGAATTTAAGGAATTTCCTCATATTCTTGAAAATACTAAAAAGCTAATGCAGGGCTGCAGTGTGAAATTTGAATTTGGAAAAGGGCAGAACAGGAATTTGAGGGTGTTGGGAAAAAATAAAGGGGAAGATGAGGTGCGTTTACGTACCTGTTGTTACCAAAATCTTCCTAAACGCTATCCCGGCGCAGGACAGGAAGTTTATGACCGGGTGGAAAAAGAGCTTACTGCGATTATAAAACTGGATTTTGTCTCCTATTTTTTGATCAACCTGGAAATTGTAAAATATGCGAAATCTCAAAATTTCCCGGTAATAGGGCGGGGAAGCGGGGCCAATTCCATCGTGGCCTACATTATCGGGATTACCAATGTAGACCCTATTGAGCTGGACCTTTATTTTGAGCGTTTTATCAACGCCAACCGCAAGTCGCCGCCAGATTTTGACATCGATTTTTCCTGGAAAGACCGCAATGAGGTGACAAATTATATTTTTAGGACTTATAAAAATACCGCGCTTATGGGAACTTATGTGACTTTTAAGCGGCGGGCGGTGGCGCGGGAGCTGGGAAAAGTTTTTGGACTTCCGAAGGAAGAAATCGATAAACTTTCTGCCGGTTTTTTTAATTATAAAGAGCTGGATGAGCTGGAAAAACTGGTGCTAAGGTATAGTGCTCTAATTGAAGGTTTCCCCAATTACCTGAGCGTGCATTCCGGCGGAATTTTAATTCTGAATGATGATGTTCATAACTATGCCGGGACTTTTTTGCCACCCAAAGGTTTTCGCACCATCCAGATTGATATGAATATTGCTGAAGAAGTGGGTATCCATAAATTTGATATCCTGGCCCAGCGCGGACTCTCGAAAATCAAAGATGCCATTGAAATTATTGAGCGCAACCAGCCCGGTGCGCATATTGAAAATATGGAAAATGTGTCGGCATTTAAAAATGATCCGGCAATAAACGATCTGCTGAAAGTGGGCGATTGTATGGGTGTTTTTTATGTGGAATCTCCCGCCATGCGCGGGCTGCTCACAAAGCTTCAAACCGATAATTATGAAAACCTGGTCGCGGCCAGTTCGGTGATACGGCCGGGGATTTCCAGCGCGGGCATGAAAGAGGAATTTATCAAACGCCATCGCGATCCCGAACGGCGGAAGCAGGCACATCCTGTGATGTACGACATCATGGAAGATACTTATGGCGTGATGGTGTACCAGGAGGATGTAATGAAAGTAGCCCACAGGTTTGCAGGGCTGGATCTGGACGATGCCGATGTGTTGCGGCGAGGGATGAGCGGTAAGAAAACTTCCAAAGAGCAGATGCACAAAATTGAAGAAACCTTCAGGAAAAATTGTAAAAAAAGAGGCTATTCTGAAGAACTGACCACAGAGGTTTGGGAACAGATTTCTTCTTTTGCCGGCTATGCTTTTCCGAAGGGGCATTCCGCTTCTTACGCGGTGGAGAGTTACCAGAGTTTGTATTTAAAAAAGTATTTTCCGCTGGAGTTTATGGTGGCCGCGCTCAATAACGGCGGCGGGTTTTATTCCGTGGAAACTTATATTCAGGAGATAAGAAAATGCGGTGGCACCGTGCATGCGCCCTGTATTAATAAGAGCGATCATCCTAATACGATCTACGGAAAAGATGTTTACCTGGGCCTTGGCTATATTAAAGAACTGGAGACAAAAGTGGTACAGCAGATTATAGAAAACCGGCAGTTTTTTGGGGAATTCAAATCGCTGGACGATTTTATAGACCGTATTTATATTTCTGTTGAGCAGCTAAGCATTTTGCTGAAGATAAATGCCTTCAGGTTTACGGGGCTGGATAAGTATCATTTGCTGTGGAAAGCGCATTTTAAACTAAGCAAGAGCAAACCCAAATCCACCCAGGCGGTATTATTTAAGCCGCAGCATAAAGATTTTGACCTGCCGGAATTTGAATTTTCCCGCTTAATTGAAGCTTACGACCAGATGGAATTGCTGGGATTCCCGCTAAGTAGTCATTTTGATTTGCTGAAAAATCCAATGAAACCTGCGGTGAAAGCAAAAGAATTGAAGAAATATATAGGAAAAGAAGTCGGGATTTACGGAAACCTGATCACGGCAAAAAAAACAGGTACGGTAAATGGAAAATTTATGTACTTCGGAACTTTTTATGATGAAAATGCCGAGATTTTTGATACCGTTCAATTTCCTGAATCTGCAGAAAAATATCCGCTGCGGAATAAGGGGATTTACCTGTGCCGGGGGAAGGTGGTGGAGGAACTGGATTATATTTCCATCAGCATTACTTCCATTTCCCGCCAGGAAACTGCTCCAGATCCAAGGTTGGTTAAGGGGGTAAGGCTTAAAGTCTAAAGTGGGGTTAGAGGTTGGAAATTAGAAGTTGAAAAAGTGAGGGTGGCAAATTAAACTGACAACTTACAACCCACAACAAATTCCCAGCCCCGAACTTAGAACTTCCTTCGGCCTTCCGTCCCTGAAAAGGATGGGAGCGGTTTTATTTATGTTAAATGTTGAATGCTGAATTGTTCCTGAACTCCCAACTATTTTCTCACTATCGCATCTACACAATTTATCCCATCTATGGCTGCGGAAATAATGCCGCCGGCGTAACCCGCACCTTCGCCGCAGGGATATAAACCTTTAATTTCAATATGCTCCAGCGTTTCAGGATTACGCGGAATGGAAACCGGGGAGGAAGTACGGCTTTCCGGGGCATGCAATACGGCTTCATTGGTATAATATCCTTTCATTTTTTTACTAAATAACACAAATGCTTTGCGCAGCCGGGTGGCGATAAGCGGGGGCAAAACCTTATTTAAATCCACACTTACAATTCCCGGTTGATAAGATGTTTTTGGAAAATCTTCAGAAACTTTTCCTTCCACAAAATCTATCATTCTTTGTGCCGGCACCTGCTGAGTTCTGCCAGCAGCTTCCCAGCATTTATGTTCTACCATTTTTTGAAAATCCAGGCATACAAAAGGATCATCAGGCTTAAAATCTGGCAAATCTTCAGGTTGAATACTTACCACAATGCCGGAATTGGAATAAGGATTATTGCGTTTACTCGGGCTCCAGCCGTTGGTAACCACTTCTTCCTGCGCAGTGGCACAGGGCGCAATAATTCCGCCGGGGCACATGCAAAAGGAATACACTCCCAACCCGTCTACCTGTTCTACTAAACTATAGGAAGCAGGCGGCAAATAAGGATTTTCATCATCGCCGTGATATTGAATCTTATCAATAAGTTTTTGCTGGTGCTCAATTCGTACTCCTAAAGCGAATGCTTTGGCTTCAATTTTTATCTTTTTTTTATGCAGAAGATAAAAAATATCCCTGGCCGAATGTCCTGTAGCCAGGATCACTTCATCAAAATTATGGCATTTTTCAGCATTGATTTCTATGGCTTTAATTTCACCATTTTCTATCCTGAGATTGGTAAGCTTTGAGTTAAAATGAACTTTCCCGCCAGCCTCAATGATGGCCTCCCGCATTGCGGTAATAATCTTCGGCAATTTATTGGTGCCAATATGTGGATGGGCATCTACAAGAATATCGGGATTGGCGCCAAAATGTACAAACCATTCTAAAGCTTTTAGCACATTCCCACGTTTTTTAGAACGGGTGTAGAGCTTACCATCAGAATATGTTCCTGCGCCACCTTCGCCAAAACAATAATTGGATTCCGGGTTTACGGTATGTTCCTTATTTATCTTTGCAAGATCGTGCCGGCGTGCCCGCACATCTTTTCCACGTTCAAAAATAACGGGTTTTAATCCGGCTTCTATGCAACGCAGTGCCGCATAAAGGCCTGCGGGTCCCGCCCCGATAATGGCAATTTTCCTGGAATTATTTACCTGCTGTGGCAAATAAGCGGGAATTTGTTCCTTTACCTCATCTTTCAGCCAAAGCTCAATCTGTAAATTAAGTTTTACAGGTTTTCTCCTTGCATCAATGGAGCGTTTTCGAATTCGCCAGTCTCCAAGAGCAGAATTTTTCAGCTTAGATTTTTCTAAAGCGAGTTTTAAAATAGCTTCTTTATCTTCCTGCTGATGGGGCAAAACCGAAATCTGTACCAATTTGCTCATAAGCGGCAAAGATAATATAAAGGTGCAAGGATTTGAAGGTTAAGCCAGCCATACGGCATTTTTTCCGCAGAAAAAATTACTTTTCCACATTCGTATCGTGGCGGATGTAATTTTCTGTTTCCGAATTTAATTCAGCTCCAATGAGAATGATAAAGCTGGTGAGGTAAAGCCACATCAGCAATACCACTATAGCTGAAATGGAGCCATAAACTTTGCCATAACTTCCAAAATTGCTCACGTAATATGAAAATCCCCAGGATGCTATTAACCATAAGAAAGTAGAAAGGATAGCACCGGGAATAACCCACCGGAAGCGGGGAGTATGGTGTGGCGGCGCATAGCGGTAAACCATTGCAAGAAAAAAGATCACCACAAGTGCCAGTACCAGCCACCGGCCCCAGCCAATTAAAGTACGTACCGTAGATGGAAGCCCCAGCTGATCCACAAAAGCGGGAAAGACCACTATAAATGCCATGCTTAAAAGTACAAGCACCACAGCACCAAAGGTGAATAACAGGGTGAGAGCATTTTCTTTTATAAATCCTCGGGGTTTCTCGGTTCCATAGGCAATATCTACTCCCGTAAATAGTGATTTTGTGCCTTTGTTTGCACTCCACAAACTAAAAAGGATCCCAATGGCCGTACTCCAACCCAAAGCTTCGCCCGGAGTGGCCAGAAAATTTTCCACCTGGGCCTGCAGGATCTCATAAGCCTGTTGTGGCATCATACCGGAAATTTGCGCCAACTGTCCCTGGATTTGCTGAGGATCTACGGCAAGGCCATAGAGAGAAATTAACGCCACTATAGCGGGAAAAACCGCAAGAAAAGCATAGAAGGCCACTCCTGCAGAAACAATAGAAACATTATCCTCAGCAATTTGATCCTTAACTCTTAAGATAATCTTTTTCCAGCCGGGAAATTTTATATGGGTGGGTTTTTTGATCCCTTTTATTTGGTTGGGTTGATGAGCCATTTTACTGTAATTTATGTAAATTGAAAAGGACCTTAAAAGGCCCTTTCTCAGTGTATTGCTTAAAAATAAGGAAATTAGCTGCCGCGTGCACTTAAACTATTGTTAAGATCAAGTTTACCGCAGCTAATAACATACAGGTTTATATTTGCCTGTCCTGGCTGGTAAATTCCAGCATCCATCCCGGATATTCTGCGGGAAGTTTGCTTACTTCATCTAATTTTTCCAGTTCTTCTTTGGAAAATTCTATTTCAGAAGCTTTTAAATTTTGCTCCAGCTGGTCTGCATTTTTAGCTCCCACTATCACACTTGTAACTGCAGCTTGCTGTAGTAGCCATGCAATAGAAAGCTGGGCAGCAGATGCATTTTTGCTTTCAGCCATTGGTTTTAGCACGTCAAGGATATTAAAAGCCCTTTCCTTGTTTACCGGTGGAAAATCAAAATCATCCCGGCGTCCGCCAGATTTTTTAGCATCATCCCGGTCGTATTTCCCACTTAACAAGCCCCCGGCCAGCGGGCTCCATACCATTAAACCAACTTTCTGATCCTGCAGCAAAGGAATAATTTCCCTTTCCAGGTCTCTACCGGCAATGGTATAATAAGCCTGTAGGGAAGCAAATCGTTCCAAATGATTAAATTTTGAATGGTCCAGCGCCTTCATTAGCTGCCATGCGGCCACATTGCTGGCGCCTATATACCTCACTTTCCCGCTGCGTACCAAATCATCAAAAGCACGCAAAGTTTCGTCTATAGGTGTGAGCGGGTCATGAGAATGCATTTGGTAGAGGTCTATATAATCTGTATCTAACCTTTTCAGGCTTTCTTCTACCTGGTTGATAATATGGTGGCGGGTGAGACCTTTTTGATTTACACCTTCTCCCATACTGCCACGCACTTTAGTGGCCAGAATGAGGTCTTTACGGGACACTCCTGAATTTTTTATGGCTTTCCCGGTAATTTCTTCTGAAATTCCTTCAGAATAGACATTTGCAGTATCAATAAAGTTAACGCCTTTGTCCAAGGCTTGTTTCAGGAGGCTGTCAGCATCTTTTTGTTCTACACCTCCAATGTCTTTAAACCTTCCTTTAGCTCCAAAAGTCATGGTGCCAAGGCAAAGTTCAGAAACCTTAAGTCCTGTGTTTCCTAATAAATTATATTTCATAGCTTTTTTTATTTAGGCTATAATGTAAAGGAATAGTGGCAGCCGGCAAAACCTTTAAAAAGACTTTAACGAAAGCAGGAGCTTAAAGCTGGTAAATCAAATTACTTGAAGTGCTCAGCAAGATATGCGGCATCTTTTTTTATACCTCCCAGGGTGGCCGAGCCACGTGTATGTAACCAGGGAAGTCCAATAAAGTACAGGCCTTCAATATTGCTGATGCCCCTGTGGTGCTTTGGATAGCCATCTTTATTGAGTTCCAAATCCTCAATCCAGCTAAAATTAGGCCTGTATCCGGTTGCCCAAATTATATTTTGAATGTTATACAGCTTTTGTTTTTCGGTAATAATAATTTTCCCCTCTGCGTTTTTGGTTTTGCCTACAGGAAATACATTTTTTCGTTTCAATATAGCTTTTACATCTGTTCCAATAACCGGCTGCCTGCTTTTTCTTATTTGTTTGCCCAGCCAGGAGTCACGGCTAAAACTTAAGAATCCTGTTTTTGTGAACCACCACCAAAGCGTTTTTCCAAATATTTCCTGCGGAAGGGTGTTTACATCTGTAGCTCCTGAAAAATATACCTTCTTCGTGCTTTTTTTGGAAATTTCATCCAGGATTTGAAAACCGGAATCCCCGCCCCCCACAACCATGGTGTTGCCTTCTTTTAGTTGTTGCGGATTTTTATAATAATTACTGTGGGCCTGAAAAATGCCTTTATCGAGTTTTTTGGCAAAAGGCGGTGTATAAGGGATGTGAAAAGGGCCGGTGCCGATAATTACATTTTTCGCCCTTAAATTCCCCTGCGGACTCTTCAGCAGAAAAAAATTATTTTCCCCGGTTATTTCGGTGATAAGCGTGTTGAATTGTATGGGAAAATTATATTCTTCGGCATAAGCCTTAAAATACTCCGCGACTTCTTCTTTGGAAGGGTAATAGCCTTTAGGAGCGGGGAAATTCATGCCCGGAAGATTGTTAAATTCCGAAGGAGTAAAAAGCGTGAGAGAATCCCAGCGGTTGAGCCACGAGGCGCCAATCCTCTCCTCTTTATCTACAAGCAGGTAATCTCTGCCCATTTTTTTTAAAAAATAAGCCATGGATAAGCCTGCCTGTGCTGCCCCAATAATAATAAAATCCCGGGTTTGTTCCATCAGGGCAAAAATAGGATTATTAAACTTTACCACTAAATCTTTTAGCAGCTCTTTGGAGAATGGATAACACGGCAATTATCTTTTGAACAGTAGAATTTTTGAAGCTTATCCTGCTTTGTTCTGAGCCTTTTGTTGCCTTTCTTTTTCGGTCTTTCTTTTAAAATACTGGATTATGGAGGGTGCGGTAAATCCGTGGATAATAATGGAAATAAGGATTACATAAGCGGTAATGGCATAGAGTTCATTTTTAAATTCGAAGCCATTAAATTGTAAAAAGGCCCAGGATAGGTAGAAAACAGAACCTATCCCGCGAATCCCCAAAAAGCTAATCGCCAGTTTTTCTTTAAAGCTTTCCCTTTTGCCCCATGCAATGGCTATCATTCCTGCGAGCGGTCTTATAAAAAGCACAAATATCAAGGCAAAAACTATTGCCTTCCAATTGGTTAAAGTTAGCATTCCGTTTAGGATGGAACCTCCAAACAGGATAATCCATACTACCAGGAGCAGTCTTTCAATTTCATGCACAAAATCGTGCATTTTTTGTTTGTACTCCCCACTTACTTTTTCATAGTAGCGCAAGCTAAGCCCGGCAAAAAAAACAGCCAGAAATCCATAACCATGCAGAAGCTCAGTAAGCCCGTAAGTCATAAAAGTAAGGGAAAGGGCGAGGAAGCCATCAAAGGTTTTTACACCGGTAATTTTATGGAAGCCAATAAGCAGCAGGCCAATTCCGCGGCCAATGAGCAATCCTAAAATTACGCCTATAACAATTTTTAAAAGCAGTTTATCCCAAAGCCATTCCTTGAAATTAAAGGCTGCCCAGCCTCCTGCCTGTCCCACTAGCACGGCCAGGTAAGAAAAAGGATAGGCCATCCCATCATTAAGGCCGGCTTCTGCAGTTAGCGCAAACCTGATTTTGCCCTTGTATTTTTTCTCTCTGTCCGGATCGTCCAGTTGCACATCGGCAGCCAGTACGGGATCTGTGGGCGCGAGTACAGCTGCAAGCAAAAGCGAAGAGGGTACAGAGAGCAGGAGAAAATAGGTGCCCAGGAAATAAGCACCGGCCATACAAAGAGGCATGGTTACAAACACCAGCAGCAGCGGACGCTTCCATGATTTCCAGTTATACCTGGTGCCAATTTTTAAACCGGCGCCCATAAGCGAAATGATTACGATAGTTTCAGAAAAATACATTAAAGCGCGGTCTGCCCAAAGGGGATCCGGCCAGGGTAGTGGGATTTCTACCGCAAACAACAAAAATCCTATAAGTATAAGGATAACGGGAGAACTTATTTTAATTTTTTTGGAAACAGAAGGTAACCAGGCCATTATTAAAGTAGCCAGGCCTAATCCCGCTAAAATGAGATAATGTTCTTTCATAAAGGATTCTGAAAGCGGAATTTACAGCTTCTGGTGGTGGCGCTCAAATTTTTTGCAAAAGCATAACACTTTTCCAAGATCCGATATTAAAAAACCGCCTTCAGTAGGGTGAAGACGGTCATTTGTTCATAACATAATCTTAGCAGGATAGCTATTGGTTTGCACTAATAGTATCTATTTCTGTACTATATCCTGAGGTATCTACTCCGGAGCGGGACATGGGGGTGCTATTAATTTCTGCATCCATCTGTCTTAAAATATCGGCGGCTTTGGTAAAAAAGTCACTCAGGAAGAGATTACGCTCATCCTGGCTTTGGTTTACAGGCAGTTCATCCAGGTCTGCTCTTAACTCTGCAACATCATCTTGCAAAGCTGGATATTGCTCTTTTTGAATGTTTTCTAAATTATCTACCACTACCTTTCCTGTTTGTTTAATACTGTCTATTTGTTTTTGGGCATCCCACTGGCTGATGCTCTCCATTTCTGGACCAGGACTGCGGTTAAGTTCAATGGCTTTTTCTTCAACGGCTTCCAAAAGCAGCATCATTGCTTTTTGTTGTGAACGCGGATCATCTCCCAACAGGTCATCATCACTGCCGCGGTCTACATAACTTAAATATTCGCCCACTGCGTTTTCAGGATAATCATTGCTGGCATAATCTTCAGTTTCATACTGTTCAATTTTTTCGATGTTATCTTCTTCTGAAACATCATCTGTATCATTATCTGCCCATACAAAAAAGTAGAGTAGCGCCAGGACTATAATAATTATTAATAGAACCCATGGCCATACGGGCTTTTTCTTTTCAACATGTATTTCTGCCATAATTGTTTTTTTTGGTTTATAGCTTTTATTGTGGATTAAAATTAAGGAAAATAGCAAAGGGGCAGGATTAAAGCTCTAATAAAGAAAAGTAAAGTTATGTTAATTAAATGCTCTAAAACAGCCTTTTGTAGGTGCTTTTGCAGCCTTATAAAGGGGAAGCCTAAAATTAACCTTTTTAAATATTCTTTTTTAAAGCAGAAGCTGAAAGGGAAGTGCATCATAAAACAAACAGATTGGCAGGATTTATGAAAAGAAAAAATAGGAATGTTTATTTTTGTTCCTGATCATTTTTCTTCCGGAGATAACCCCGCTTTTTAGGAAGATATATAGATCAAAATAAAGATCTTAAGGGGTAGTAATTAAAATTTTTAGTTCACAGCAAAAATTGGCTTACTGCCTGGAAACCCGCTAAAGAGATTTGGCGGGTTTTAAAATATAAGTTCTTTATAGTTCCAGCACTTCATTAGGAAAAGGATTAGAAAAATCAGGCTAACCATAAATTCCATAAAGCTGGAGGCCAGAAAACCTATAAAAGAACCAAATGCCGCTTTTAGTGCAGATTTGGAATCACTTTTATTAATCATTTCGCCTATAAAAGCACCCACAATGGGACCAATTAAAATAGCAAAAGGAATTGGGGTAAAGATGCCGGCAATAAGACCAATAGTAGTACCTATCATTCCGGCTTTGGTGCCGCCAAAACGTTTAGTTCCTATTGCAGGAATTACCAGCTCCAAAACATAAATAAGAATGGCAACAGCCAGGCTAATGCCAAGGAACCAATAATTAAACGGCACTGAAGGCGCAAGGTAAAATATCAATAATCCCAGCCAGCTAAACGGAACTCCAGGAAGTACCGGGAGAATGCTGCCTAAAATGCCAAGAAGCATAAAAAAAGCGGCAATACTAAAGAAGATAATATCCATTTAAATCGGGTGAAGTAAGACGTGGCTTATTATTTCAACAATAGTTCAAAAAATTGTTTTACCTCATCAAGATCCTTCAGGGCATAATCTGCTGAAGTTTCATGGCCATGGTCTCCAACCAAAATTCCCAGCCCGTGCTTTACATATTTAAAGGCATCTTCATCTGTAACGTCATCACCTATATATACCGAATAATCCTGATCTTTTTCTCCCAGTTGGGTTTTTAGAAATTCCACTGCCTTGCCTTTGTGCCAGTCTATAGAAGGGCGTATTTCAATTACCTTTTTTCCGTCAGCTTTCTTAAGATCGGGGTAACTTTTAAGGACAGTGGCCACGCGGTGGTGAACTTCATCTGCCATTTCTTCTTTTACCTGGCGGTAATGAATGGCAAGGGTGAACTTTTTCCGCTCAAAATCAACCCCTCTAATATCCTTCAGCTCTTCACGAAGCAAGGGTTCAATTTCGTCAAATTTTGGCAATACCTTTTGCGCTTCATCATTCTCTTTAAGAAAATTTCCCGGACCTGAAATCTCAAAACCATGGCTGCCGGCATAATAAAGCTGAGGTAAATTTACCCGCTGGCTCACATCCTTCATCCCACGGCCACTTACCACGGCGGTGGGATATTTTTTGGATAGTTGGAGTACCAGCTCGCGCATTTCTTCTGAAATGGCCGCGTCTTCATGATGTTCTACGATAGGAGCCAAAGTCCCGTCGAAGTCCAGGAAGAACAATGGCTTTATTTTGTTGAATTTTTCCCGGAGCTCTTTTTCGTGCTCCAGGGCCGATGGCAACTGATGTGACATGATTTTTAATTTTAGGATTGATTATTGGCCTTTTTCAAGATAAGAAAAATCAGGAATCGCTGAGTTCTTTATAAAACTTTTCGGCGTCTTCTTTTTGAAGCAATTCTGTGCCGGGGGAGATTAAGGTGGCACTGCCGCAGGCCAGGCCATATTTTACAGCCTCTTCCAGCGATTTCCCGGAGGCAAGGCTAAACATTATACCGCCCACCATACTATCCCCGGCACCTATAGAACTGTTGGGTTTTACCTTTGGAGCCGCAAAATGCTTTACGGCATCTTTGGTGGCTAAAAAAGCACCGTCCGGGCCAAGGGAATGCACGATAATTTCCACCGAGTATTTGTGAAGTACTTCCTGCAGCATTTCTTTTCTATCGTCCATACTTTCAGCTTTTCTGCCACTTAGATCCTGAAGCTCGTCCAGGTTTGGCTTTACAAGGAAGGCCCCTTCCTTTAAACCTGCAGCCAAAGCCTTGCCTGAAGTATCCAGTACAAATTTCATATTCTTGTCTTTGACAATTTTTGCAACCTGAGCATAAAAATCTTCCGGAAGACCGGGAGGAAGGCTGCCGCTGGCTACTAAAAATTCTGCGTCGGAAATGTTTTCAAGTTTTTTCAGCAGCGCCTGGTATTCAGACTCCAGTAATTCTTCCCCGGGAAAACCAATCCGGTAGAGGTCGCCGGTAGCATCTTCATGAATGGCGAAGCTCTGTCGCATCTCGTTTTTAACCTCCACAGCTTCCAGGTCTATATTTTCCTTTTTAAGGAGACCGGTAAAGACCTTGCCTGTAAATCCGCCACAGGTGTAAATTGCTTTGGTATCCCCGCCCAAACGTTTAATCACCCGGGAAACGTTTATGCCGCCGCCGCCGGGATCTTTTTTAGGGGAATTGGAGCGCATCTTTTTTTCGGGTTCTACTTTATCTACATGCGTGTATATATCCAGCGCTGGATTTACAGTAAGGGTGATTATTTTTTTCATGGTTTGCGACGTCTTTTCTTCTGAAAATGCTTCAGAGGATTTCCTTAAAATTACTTGTTCTTCTTCGGAATTTGCGCATAATGAACAGATTTGGAATTTATTTAACAGAATTAAACTGCCTTGCGATTCAGTTAATGTAGGAACCGGTAAAGCTCTGTGGTGGCGGGATTCAGGGGATTTAAAGCTGCTGTAAACCACATTTTTTTAAATTTTATAACTAATATATTAGTTTAAACTAAATATTTAGTTTATATTTGAGGTGTAGTTCTTTAAAAGCTAAAAGACTTAGCTAAAATTTTAAAACTGATTCCCTTAAAAGTGGAAATTTCAACGCTGTAAACATGAAACAACTAACAAAAGCAGAAGAAGAGATCATGCAGGTGCTATGGAAACTGGGAGAAGCAAATGTTGCTTCTGTAATTGAAGAATTGCCAGATCCAAAACCGGCATACAATACGGTTTCCACCATTGTAAGGATTCTTGAAAACAAAGAATTTGTAGATCACCGGCAGCAGGGGAAAGGTTATATCTATTTTCCGGTGGTGGAAAAGGAAACCTATAGCAGCCAGAGCATGAATAAGCTTATTAACAATTATTTCAACGGTTCTTTTAAAAGTATGCTTTCCTTTTTTATGAAGAAGAATGAAATTGACACCAAAGACCTTGAAGCGATTTTAAAGGAAATCAACAAAAAAGAAGAAGACTAATGTTACCTTATATAATAGATATACTGCTTTTCCAATGCTGCTTTTTAGCGGTTTACGAACTCTTGCTTAAAAATGAAACGTTTTTTAGCGCCAACAGGTGGTATTTATTAGCAACACCTTTACTTGCCATACTGTTGCCATTGCTAAAATTCGAGTTTTTAGCAGAAGCTGTTCCGGCTACGGGACGAATAATGCTGCCTGAAGTAGTTTTAGGCGGAAATCCTGAAGCTGCCGCTACAGCATGGAACGGCTTTCATATTAGTTGGTGGTTGCTTATTTATGCCGGCGGAGTTTTAGTGAGTATTTATTTGTTTCTGAAGAAATTCAGCGATTTAAACAGGATGTTCCGGTTCAGGAAAATTTCAGAAGAAAGAGATTTCAAAATCATTGAAATTCCCAATTCCCGGCTGGCCTGTACATTTTTTAACACCATTTTCCTGGGCGATCAGCTTTCCGAAGAAGAAAAACAGCAAATCCTGCCGCATGAGCTGGCGCATGTAAAACAAAACCACAGTGCCGATCTTTTGTATTTCGAAATCATGAAGATTTTGTTCTGGTTTAATCCCCTAATCTATATTTATCAAACCAGGATTGCCGGGCTTCATGAGTTTCTGGCAGACGAGGAAGTGGTGAAAACCACCGAGAAAAAGACGTATTACGAACAACTGCTGAACTCGGCATTCAGCACCCGGGATATCCCATTTATCAATCAATTTTTTAGTCATTCATTACCCCGCCTGAGCCTATTTGGAAGAAGCTTCTATTTACCTTCCGGCGGGCAGGTCAAAAAACGAATTATTATGTTGAAAAGATCAAAATCAAAAGCTATTGCCAAAGCGAGGTATTCTATCCTGGTTCCATTAATGCTGCTTATGCTTACTTATGTGGCGTATGCGGAAAAAGGGGATTATACATAACGAGGATACCACAGAAATAAAACAGACCGAAGAAAGCCATCCAAAACCACAATTATCACCCATTCCCTTTGCCGTGGTAGATGAGGTGCCTGTTTTTACCGGATGTCAAGAATTAACTTCTAATGATGAACGAAAAAAATGCACGACCGAAAAAATTACGGCTTTTGTGGCAGATAATTTTAATAAAGAGGCACTGCGTGAATATAGCAGCTTAAATGATAATCGCATTGTGGTGCAATTTAAAATCGACAAAACCGGAAAAGTTACTGATGTACGGTCAAGGGCGGTAACTCCAGGCCTTGAGCCTGAAGCACGAAAAATGCAGCAACAGGAGGCCGAGCGGGTAATTTCGGCTATACCAAAAATGAATCCAGGGAAACAAAAAGGCGAAACAGTGGGCGTGATGTACTCCCTGCCCATTGTCTTCAAAATTTAAATTTATCCTTAAACGGAACCAAAAAAATAAGCTATGTTACACTATTTACTTGAAATCCTGTTCTTCCAGCTTTGCTTTTTGCTGGCGTACGAGCTGCTTCTTAAAAAGGAGACCTTCTTTAGCTATAACAGATGGTATTTACTGCTAACCCCTGTAATTTCCATGCTGTTACCTTTACTAAAACTGGATTTTCTTGCAGAAGCCGTTCCGCAGAATGCCCGCATCATGTTGCCGGCAGTGGTAATTGGAGAGCAAAGTCAGGCAATAGAACAGTTACCTGCCGTAAATATTGCTGCAGCACAGGGACTTCAGCTAAACTGGTGGCTGTTAATTTATTTTACCGGATTTGTGGTAAGCCTGTTCCTGTTTTTAAAAAAGTACAACAGCCTTAACAGGATGTTCCGGTTCAGGAAAATTTCAGAAGAAAAAGATTTCAGGATCATTGAAATACCTGATTCCAGTGTAGCCTGCACGTTTTTTAGCACCGTGTTTCTTGGCGACCAGCTTTCGGAAGAAGAAAAAGAACAAATCCTTTCGCATGAGCTGGTGCACGTAAAGCAGAAGCACAGCTGGGACCTGATTTTCTTTGAAATGCTGAAAATTATCTTCTGGTTTAATCCGCTAATCTATATTTATCAATCCAGGATTGCCGGGCTTCATGAATTCCTGGCTGACGAAGAAGTGGTGAAAACCACCGGAAAAAAGACGTATTACGAACAACTGCTGAATTCGGCTTTCAGCACTCAGAATATTTCATTTATCAATCAATTTTTTAATCATTCATTAACCCGCCTGACCCTTTTTGGAAGAACCTTTCTTTTACCTTCCGGCGGGCAGGTCAAAAAACGAATCGTTATGTTACAAAAATCAAAATCAACTACAATCGCAAAATTCAAATTCCTGGTAATTATTCCATTAATGATGCTAATGTTAACCTATGTGGCATGTTCTGAAGATCAGGCTTCTGAAGAAATCGAAACCGCACAGGTAGAGAAAGGAGTTCTTCATTTAGAGGTGAAGGATTTCGAGAACCTTACCGCTGAAGAGCGGCAAAACTTAACTGATGCCTTTGCTGAAATGTCTGCTGATGCGGGGTACAGCTCCATTGAAATTACAGATGGGAATAAAACCATAACTATGAATGGAAACCCTAAAAGTGCAAATTCCAGTATTGCGGTAACCAGGAACAACGGTAAAAGCGCTTCTTCTAATTTTACAGCGGGAGGAAATGTTCCTTACTCGGTAATAGAGGAAGTTCCGGCTTTTCCCGGTTGCGAAGGAATTGAGTCCAACGAGGAAAGGAAAAAATGTACTTCTCAAAAAATATCAGAATTCGTCAATGACAATTTTGATGTAAGCCTTGGCAAAAAACTTGGCCTAAAAGGAACAAACCGGGTAATTGTTCAGTTTAAAATAGGGGAAGATGGCAGCATACAGCAGGTAAGATCCCGTGCGGCCGACCCTGCACTTGAGGAAGAAGCCGAGCGCGTAATTAACAGGCTTCCTGTGATGACTCCCGGAAAACAAAATGGTAAAAAAGTAGGGGTAATGTATTCCCTTCCAATAGTATTTCAGGTAAATGAGTAGGTTTTTTCTCTTATTCATTGTTTATTTAACAGCCTGCGGGGCCGGAGCGCAAACTTCGGCTCTCGCTCTTTCCGACAGTTTATACGCGGTGGGCAAATACGCTGAAGCCATTAAAGTTGCCAGCAAGAGCGAAGCTTCCGAAGCAACTTTTCTAAAACTTGCAAAATATTATAAAGCTGGCGGAGACTATCAAAAAGCCCTTGAAAATTACCGGAAGGTTTTAGCTGAAAATCCCAACCGGCTCTTAACGGTTTTAGATTATGGAAAGCTTTTGATGCGGAGTGGCAATTTACCAAAGGCTGACAGTTTGTTTTCCCGTTTAACTGAAGCATATCCTAAAAATGCCAGTTTTCAATATCAGCTTGGTTTGATTAAGGAAAAGCAGAAAGATAGTACGGCGATGGCCCATTTTTTTCTAGTGGTAAGCCTGGACGAAACGCACCAGGCAGCTTTATATAAACTGGCCAAGGATGCCTTGCGGCACAGGAAGTACACTTTGGCAGAACACTTTTGCCAACAGGGATTAGAAACCAATCCAAATAACCGGTCTTTGCTTTCAATTCTGGCACAAACCTATTCCGCACTTCAGATATACGAAAAAGCTATTCCGCAGTATGAAAGACTGCTGGAACTTGGTGAAGAAAGTGAATTTATCTACAGTAAACTCGCTTTTGCGTATTATCAGATTATGGAGTATAAGGCAGCAATCCACAATTACCAACAAGCCCTTACTTTTGAAGACAGGAATGCCGCCACGCATTATTCACTTGGCAAACTGTACGCCTTGACCGGGGATTTGGAGAAATCTGAAACCCATCTTTTAATGTCTATTCTTATTAAGAAGCAGCCGGTAGATGCCGAATTCCTCAGCCTCGCCCTCACATATAAAGAAATGGAAAAATACAAGGATGCCCTGGAGTACCTGGAAAAAGCTTTAGAAGAAAACCCTGATAATGAGCGGGCAATGTATGAACGGGCAATTGCAGCCGATAATTATTTTAAAGACCTGGAAACCCGGATGAACTATTATAAAGCTTATTTAAACAAGTACGATCCAAAAGGGAATGAAGGCATGATTTACCTGGCCAGGAACCGGGTAAGTGATATTAAAAAGGAAATCCATATGGCAGAAAAAGCGAAGGAGTAAAAAATAGTATATCTTTAGATTCCTCTCATTTTCATTACTTTTGCTGAAAGCCTAACCGCAAATTGGTAATGAAACGAATTTTACTTCTTGTTTTCTCCTTACTTATTTTATCTGCCTGTAACTTTGAAACCAAAAAAATTTCTTCGGAAGAAGTCTTAGACCAGGAATCCAAGGCGCTAAACTGGAAGGAAGTTGATGAGTATCCCGCCTTTGAAGACTGCCGGCAGGAAACCGAACTGTCAGGGGCTAAAGAGTGCTTTGAGACAAAAGTGGCGCAAAATATTTATGCCTATCTCGCCAGACAACAGCCTGTAGTTACCGAAAGTATAGATGATACCCTGGTGATCTATCTTGAGATAAGCAAACAGGGTAAGCCTGAAATTGATTCCATCGCATCGATGGATACCATCCTTACCAGGCAATTACCAAAAATTGAAGAATGGCTGTACCAAAGCATAGATTCCCTTCCCAAAATTTATCCTGCCAGCAAAAGAGGAATTCCCGTTTCCACCGTTTTTAAAATGCCGGTGGTAATTAAAGCAGAATAAGATAATTGACAATGAACAATGGAAAATGGAAAATGGAGGGTTAATGATGGACAATGAATGCTACCTGATTTACGATTTTCCATTGGTAAACTAAGCACAGTTCTCAATTGTCAATTTGCAACGTCATTTCCTATAACCACATTCCATTTTCTAACACTCCATTCTTTTACGAGTCCGTTTTTTACATAAGGGTCACTTTCAGCAAAAGTCTTTGCCGCTTCTTCGTTTTCTGCCCTAAAAATTAAAACTGCTTCATCTGCAGGATTATCTAAAGCACCTGCCAAAACAACCGTACCTGTTTGCGCGGCTTCCTTTGCCAGGTTTAAATGTTCTGTCCTGTATTTCCCGCGCTCTTCAAGATAATTTTTCTCAAGAATATAATTCAAAATATAGTAGTTCATTGTTGAATTTATTTGAAAACCAAGTTACGATATTTTATTAGTGGAAAGTGGAAAGTGGAAAGTGAAAAGTGAAAAGTGGAAAGTGGAAAGTGGAAAGTGGAAAAATGACCCTTGTATGTCCCTGATATAGGTTGACCACTAAAGTCAACTTGTATATGAAATCAAACATTCGATTATTAAAGAAACAA